>NZ_JBLWEX010000206.1:0-16572 GCF_048323875.1 Yersinia sp. LJYL362 | reverse complement strand
CTCACGGGTTTTGGTCTGTGCTCAATGTACAGACCAAAACGCAACTGATAGTACGTTACTTCTGCGTAAACTTCATATCAATCAATGCAATGGCTTTCTCAATTGCACGCTTGGTTACCGGATCAGCGCCCGCAGGATGTGAAGCGAAATCAATAGCTTTGAGTTGATGAGACATCTTATCCCGCACTTCGGTGGGCGCAATAATATCAATCACATCAAGAATTTGTTTGATAACCAATTGGCAGGCAACCAGATCGGAGACCAGTTCTTGGTCATTAGTGAACATTTCGGACATGAATATTTCCTTCACAATAATATCGCGCAAGGATATCACGCTCATGAACATATTTCTTTAGCCGACCGTGTCATGTTCACGGTTTATCGGTCAGGATTATCGTTGACTAATGAACAACCTATAGAGGTAGCTCAGTGCATTAAATCATCAACTGAAGCCTTTACTGGGGATAAAAAAGATCAATGCGAGGCGAAGAATGGGTCAATGATGCCAAAGGCAAAAAATAGATGTAAAAAAACCAGGTTTGATAGTTATCAATCACCTGGTTCGAAAGAGAAGTTACGACATATCTATTGATCACAATATTTCTAGTCTCACAGTTTATCACCTCCCACGTTTTTACCTTTATGCAGAACCATTACTGGCATTTTTAGAAAGACGGTTACACCCACAACCGCAATCAGAGTCATAATCACTGTTATCAACATGCGATCACCTCATCATTTTTGATTTCTATTTTTCCAAACTCAACCTTTTATCCTCGGGGTCTCCCCCTTTCAGATGACACTACCCTTTTACTATGGCACCAGAAAGCTCTTTTGCAAACACGTCTTGAAAAGACTTCATGATATATTTACTGCAATTAAAGCTAATTTGGTGTTTTGTGTTGTTAGATTCAACTTGTGTATACTGCACTCCCCCTAACCAGAAAAAACAGACTAAATAATGTCACAAGAAAATCATCTCGCGTTAGTCTGCGCCCTCAGTAAATGGGTCGAAACCCATCTGGGGCGAGTCATCTACCTTGAAGAGTTAGCCGCGTACTCAGGCTACTCGCTCTGGCATATGCAGAAAATATTTAAAGAAGTGACAGGGGTGTCATTAGGTAAATATATTCGGGAAAGGCGCTTAGCGGGAGCTGTCTATCAACTGCGAAGCAGTGACAGCACTATTTTCGATATTGCTTTGGATTTTGGCTTTGGCTCACAGTCACACTTTACTTACATGTTCAGAAAACGTTACGGCATAACCCCGTATGACTTCCGACAAAATACAGATATTGACCTCAATATCGCTTTGCCCTTGCATACCACTCACCAGAAACTGGCGTAATCCGCACAATACTATTATTCGCCTGAATGCTTACATACGCTAACCGGCGAATATATTCTCAGTTCTTTTTGTAGCAACTCTGCACATCAATGGTTTGTATTTCGTTGCGCTGGCGGTCCGCCATATAGGTCATCACAAACATGGTGCTAACCACAATAAGTGCCGCCAAAAGTAAACCAATCAGTGCAATGACTTTATTGTCATCAAACAAACTCTTATCCATACATTCTCCCTAATTTCTATGGCGCATCAAATTAACCATAGGATCACAACCAACGTGGTTGCGATCAGCAAACATGATGTTGTCAGTAAAACCACGAGCGCAAATTGCGCGTCGCCAATACCCGTCGAATAGTCACTATTCTGGGTGATATTTTCTCGTTTTTTCAAAGCAATACCTACTGGCAAAAAAACACCAGCCGTAACCCTGCATAAGAAAAATCGCGTTTTATTGGGCGCATTTTTATCACTAATCATGCTAGCGCTAGCCTGATAGCAGGCTTTCCCAACGCGATCCTGTCGTAGTCTGTGTTATAGATCAAGCCCACCCATTGTAAAAATAGGGGGATACACCAAACACATTAAGATAGATAATGTATTGCACGTCATAGGCCGGGCTTAGGGTTCCCCGCCTATTATCACTCAATATCGTCAAGCTTATCACACGGTAATAATACCTGTCGCAAGACTGTATAGCGCCGCGACAGCTGCAATAAGCGCCACAGCGAAAGCACATTGTTCAATAGCCGAGAAGACTAATTTTTTCTGCTCACGTTTTGCGATAATAAACAGCAAAGTTCCTGGACCGTATATCACCGCCGACAATAATATGTATTTCACCCCCCCGGCGTACACCATCAATACGGCGTAAAAAGTGGCTATCAACGCAATAATAAAGTCTTTCTTATGGTCTTTCGACCCCAAGGAATATGTCTCTCGGGTCCAGGCCAATTTCAAGCCATAGGCAGCAACCAGGAGATAGGGAATCAGAACCAGTGAGCTGGTTAACTCAAGGGCGAGTTGGAAAGCATATTCGGTGAAAAGCGTAACAATTAAGAATAATTGAATGAAAATATTGGACATCCAAACCGCAGCGGAGGGCACTCCATGTTTATTCTCGGTTGCTAAGACACTCGGCATTATATTACTTTTTGCGGCACAATAGAGTGCTTCGGCCGCCAGCAGAGTCCATGATAAATAGGCCCCCATCACTGAGATGATCAATCCAATACTGATAAATATGGCACCCCACCGGCCAACAATATGCTCTAACACACCCGCCATGGACGGTTGACGTAAAGCAGCCAAATCAGGGCGCAGCAGTACACCATAGGAAAGCATGGTCACTAACACCAGCAGACATAAAACACCGATAAAACCTAAAACGGTCGCTATGCCAACGTGTTTTCTTTCTTTGGCATAGCGGGAATAAACACTTGCACCTTCAATACCGACAAAAACAAATACCGTCACCAACATAGTACTGCGAACTTGAGAAAACAGAGACTCAGTACCTGCGCCTATTTCCAAGGCCGCATGACCGGTATAACCATAATCATCCAGATGAGAGAGATCGCCCACAGCTCCCAGAGACTGAGCCCCCCAAAAATTTAATGCGAAGGTATCGGTGTGGAAGGCAAATGCTAAAACAATAATAAAAATAAATATTGGAATAACTTTAGCAAAAGTTGCAATGGTATTAATCGTCGCGGCCTCTTTGATGCCGCGTAGCACCATAAAATGGAAGCTCCACAAAATAAATGAGGCAATTAAAACAGCAGATAAAGTATTGCCGTCTCCAAATAGTGGAAAGAATGCCCCGAGTGTTGATTTGATCAAAACAAAATAAGAGACACTGCCGATACATGCACCAGCCCAGAAACCGATAGCCGACGCAAAACCGGCATAGTCACCAAATCCGGTTTTAGCATAAATATAAACACCAGAATCGAGTTCAGGTTTACGTTGTGCCAATGTCTGGAAAACAAAGGCCAGCGTCAGCATCCCTCCCCCGGCAATAATCCAGGCAATGAGTGCACCAAAACCCCCGGTGGCTCGGCCAAATGTTGCCGGTAAAGAAAAAATACCTGCACCTATCATTGAACCGACGACCAGCGAAGTTAATGACCACAGTGATAATTTTTTATGTGCGGAGGTCGCCATATTCATGTCCCTTTACATGAGTTAATCCCATGTAAACCAGATTAACCTAATAAAAGCTTAAGACTAGATGCTATTCAGCGAAAATGTGAGCTTTCGTCAAAAGCTCAATATTCATAGTTTGAGTATAGCAAGCATAAATAATGCACGTAGCCATCGTAAAAATGGTGTCGTGCATTTGTGTCTTGCTAGGCTACATTGTGGCAGCGCTATTCACACAGAGTGCGAGCGCCATAAGATTTTATCTGTCTATATTGATCTTCGAGACAATTTAGCTCATTAAACTTTTAGTTAAATAATAACGATGATACTCATCCACGACATTTTCTAGCGCCATCTGCAATTGATAGCCATGTTTTTCATAGAAAGGCCGCGCCTGAAAACTAAATGTATCGACTTGGGCGAATTTACATCCCCGGTGTATCGCCTCCTGCTCAACTGCCTGCATCAATTTACTGCCTGCCCCGGAATGACGTAATGTCTCGGATACCCACAGCAATTCTATACTAAGATAATTACCTAATGTATAAGCAGTAATGCCGCCTAACTTTTCACCGTGCTCACCTGTTATAAACACCGCTATTGGCTTACGACCGTTATCACCGACAAAATTGCGATTAAAAGCTTTCAACCCTGCCATTATCTCTGCGACATCTTCACTAGTAGGAGTATCCGTCATCGTCAACTTCATGTTCATTGTCCTCGCTATGAAATCACTAACACCACTCGATTTTATCTTTGCTTCTGGCATATTCTCAAAGATAAGAATTTTATTATCGGTTAATAACTGGCAAAATAAACGCTATTAAGAACTATTTCGATTTATGATGTCACAAACCGATTTCCTTATTTTGTGTCGTCATTTCCCTCTGTAATTGTAAGGATGTCTGATGCTCCGCCGTTTTTTTTCATATTACACCCCGTACAAAGGGCTTTTCTATCTGGATTTTGGCTGTGCTATTTTGGCCGGTCTGCTGGAACTGAGCTTCCCGATGGCGGTAAAGCTGTTCATTGATAAGCTGCTCCCTAACCAAGACTGGGTGTTGATAGTCTGGGCTGCAACGGGCCTGCTAATGATTTATCTCCTGAATACAGCGCTCATGGCAATAGTTAACTATTGGGGACATGCTCTCGGTGTCGGTATTGAAACCGATATGCGTCGCCAGGCATTTAGTCATCTGCAAAAGTTATCGTTTAGCTATTACGACAATATGAAGACCGGCCATATCATCACCCATGTTACGAAAGATTTAGAGGAAGTTGGGGAAATTGCGCATCATGGCCCGGAAGATCTTTTTATTGCAGTGATGACTTTTATTGGTGCCTTTATCCTGATGGCGTCCGTTCATCTACCACTGGCCATGCTCACTATTGTTATAGTGCCGTTTATGACCTATCTGGTCAGCCGTTATGGCGCACAAATGACAGATACCTGGCGGCGGCTCTTTGGTCAGGTAGGGAATTTTAATGCCCGGATTGAAGAAAGTATTGGGGGCATTCGTGTTGTAAAAGCGTTCGCAAACGAATCCCACGAGAAGAAATTATTCGCCAAAGATAACGAAAACTATCGTACGACGAAGCTGAAGGCTTACCGCATCATGACCACCAGCATGACCATGAGCTATCTCAGCACCCGTCTGGTGCAGTTGATTGTGATGGTCGTCGGTACCTGGTATGTCGTTCATGATCAGTTGAGCTATGGTGGTTTTGTCGGTTTTCTATTGCTGGTTGAAGTTTTTTTCCGCCCAGTCGCGAAAATAACCTCAGTTCTGGAAAGTTACCCGAAAGGAATCGCGGGGTTTAAGCGATTCACTCAATTGATTGATACCTTGCCCGATATTGTCGATCAACCAGATGCCCGACCAGTCGGGCATCTTAGAGGCGATATTTGCTACCAAAATGTCAGTTTCGGCTATTCACCGCAGAGCAAAATCTTTACTCACTTGAATCTACAAATCCGCGCGGGCGAAACCGTCGCATTCGTCGGGCCATCGGGGGCCGGCAAAACCACATTGTGCTCATTACTCCCCCGCTTCTATGAACTTGATGACGGAGCAATCACCATTGATGGGATCAATATCCGTGATATGACTCAGCAATCATTGCGCAATAATATTGGTATAGTTCAGCAAGATGTTTTCTTATTTGGCGGTTCTATCCGCGAAAATATTGCCTATGGCAAGTTGGATGCCAGTGATGACGAAATCATGGCGGCGGCGCGACAAGCCCGTTTAGATGAGCTGATTGAAAGCCTGCCTGATGGCCTGGATACCGTGGTCGGTGAGCGCGGCGTAAAATTATCGGGTGGGCAGAAACAGCGCCTTTCTATTGCGCGTATTTTCCTGAAAAACCCGCCGATTTTGATTCTGGATGAAGCAACATCTGCATTGGATACGGCGACTGAACAAGCTATTCAGTTGGCATTGACTGAATTATCACAAGGGCGCACCACCCTGGTGATTGCGCACCGTTTAGCCACGATTCAAAATGCTGACCGCATCATTGTGGTCGATAAAGAAGGTATTGTTGAACAAGGTAACCACCACGAACTGCTCGCCCGGAAAGGGGCTTATGCCAAATTGCATAATGCTCAGTTCAGTGCAGCTTGATACACAGTAAAAACCCACCCGCAGATGGGCTCGAATGGTAAACTGGAGGAAAATTCAGCCCAAGCCATTCCATCGCGGGCTTAAATAGGGTACAAGGACGCCATGAAAATTCCAAAACGAATCCAA
Organism: Yersinia sp. LJYL362; assembly: GCF_048323875.1. NCBI lineage: Bacteria > Pseudomonadati > Pseudomonadota > Gammaproteobacteria > Enterobacterales > Yersiniaceae > Yersinia > Yersinia sp. LJYL362. Next base: position 10,329 of record NZ_JBLWEX010000206.1, on the reverse strand, counting down.
CCGCTGGTTGATGACGGCTTGGTTGACGAAGTCATCCGTCGTTTAAAAAGTGGCAAAGAAGCAGATGTCTATGTTGTCCGTTGTGGGCAGGATATCCGCTGCGCTAAAGTTTACAAAGAAGCAGAGAACCGCAATTTTAAGCAAGCGGTTCAGTATCAAGAAGGTCGCAAGGTGCGTAATAGCCGCGATGCGCGCGCCATGGCGAAAGGGTCTAAGTTTGGCCGTAAGCAGCAAGAAGAAACCTGGCAAACCGCCGAGGTGGATGCATTGTACTTGTTAGCCAATGCTGGCGTTCGCGTGCCACAACCCTATGCCTGCCTCGATGGGGTGTTGCTAATGGAACTGGTCACCGATGAAGACGGCCTTGCCGCCCCGCGGCTCAGTGATGTCCCATTTAGCAAAGAACAAGCCCTGATTGACCATGCCATAATGATCCGTTATGTCGTTCGGATGCTGTGCGCGGGCCTGGTTCATGGTGACTTATCGGAATTTAATGTCTTAATCGATAAAGACGGCCCGGTGATTATCGATTTACCGCAAGCCGTTAATGCCGCAGCGAATAACCATGCTAAGGCCATGTTGGAGCGAGATGTGGCGAATATGACGCATTATTATGGTCAATACGCCCCTGAATTGCTTGGCACTAAATATGCTAAAGAGATGTGGGCGCTCTATGAGGATGGTAAATTACATCCTGAAACTCCATTAACCGGTGAGTTTGCTGAGAGCACTCAGGCTGTCGATGTTGAGGGGGTACTCGAGGAGATTCAGGCCGTCATCGCTGAAGAACAAGAACGTCTGCGTGAAGCGCAAGATCACACAAACTAAGTGAGATTAAGGCAAGATATCGCCTTTTAACTCGAGCAATCATCACACCTGCTATTGGCATTTGTGGGGCAGTCATACCTTCTCCCTGCCCCACATTTATTGATAGGGTTGTCACCCATTAATTCAGTGCCACTGCTTCAACCCGGTTTTTCCCTGCAGTTTTCGCCCGGTATAGTGCTTTATCTGCAGCCTCTGACAAATCTGTCGCCGACAGATGCTCACCAGGTTCAGAGACTGATGCCACGCCCACACTGATAGTCACTCGCCCATGGGGTGACATGCCGTGGGGAATATCCAGTTCTTCAATAGAATGGCGCATGCGTTCGGCAACCGCCTTTGCATCTGGCAAAGTGCTTGGTGCGAGCAAGACAATAAACTCCTCACCACCATAGCGAGCCAGAATATCTGAGCCGCCACGAATAGATTTTGATAACGTTTCAACAATGGATTTCAAGCAAACATCCCCCATGGCATGGCCATAGAGATCGTTAAAGCTTTTAAAATTGTCAAAATCAATCATCAACACAGACAGAGTCCCCCCTTCAGTACAATTTTGCTGCCAAATATGTTGATAAATATCATCAAAGTGACGGCGATTTGCCACCCCCGTTAGCACATCTGTTTGTGACAATGCTTTTAGGATAGATTCAGACTGTTTAAGTTCTGTAATATCAAAAAACGAGCCATACCAAATGACCGAGCCGTCATCCTTACTGGTTGGGAAAGACTCACCATGGAGCCAATGCGTCCCCTTTCCCGGTAGGATCACACGGAAGTCACAACTCCAAACGGATAAATTCTGCTGGGATGTGATAACAGCTTGTTTTAGCATTTCCCTATCATCAGTATGGATACGGCTAAATAGTGGGTTATTCTCTTGTGGTACGTATAAAACATCAGCAGGTGTAAGGTCAAATATTTGCCTTATCCCTTCGCTGCAATAACTAAAATAAGACTCGCCATCCGAATTTAAATAGTATGCATAGATCATCGCTGGCAAGTTTTTAGTTAACCTGTCCATCATCTGCTGACTTTTTTCCAGTTCTATCAATAAGGATTTTCTTTCCGACACATCCGCAATCACACTGATATACCCCATAACGTTACCACTATCAGAGGTTATTTCATGGACACTCAATGTGCCCCAGAAACGGCTACCATCCTTACGTTGATAACACCACTCATTGGCTTCACGCCGATTAAGTAATAAATAGTCCAGATCAACTTGAGATTCACCATTTTCAGGGATATATAATATGTTTGATATCGGTTTCCCTAAGACTTCATCTTTAGAGTAACCAAACATTCTCTCTGCGCCCACATTATATATCGTGATGCAGTTATCTAAGTCTGTCGTAATAATAGCAATTTGCTTTTCGGCATTCAGTAATACGTCCAACTGAAGAGTAGATAATTCATTTTTCCCATTCTCTCTCTTCACTGGTTCACCTTTGGGGTGTTTACCAAATACCTTCTTGGAAAGAAACCCCAAGCAGCTATGATAAAAAGAAAATAAAGACATAAATATAAATCACCTATTATTCAGAGTAAAAATAAAATGTAAAAGTAAAATTAACTAACTTGACTGGTTCTTTAATAACACGTCTAATTATAACACATGATAATGGGTCAGTGTAGATCCGCGCTAGCGGAGGTGTTCAGACAACTACCACCCTATAAGCATAAGATAGTTTTATTTATCCGCTTGCTATTAGCTCGCTAATGGTGATTCTCACTATTATTCATCAATAACTATTAACCATTCATACCACCACGTCTACCAAAATAAGCCACACAGCAAACAACTCACCGCCTATTATAAAAATCAGTCATATAGGTACATCACCATGAAAAATCAATAACACTACGGTTTAATTCATACCATTTAAACCGGAACAAACCTGGCAGGATATAGCTTTATAGCCCATGCTAAATAACGAGAAAAAGTGCTCATCATACATTAATAATGTTCTATGAAATTTAACAAATATCTAAGGAAATAACTATGACCTATCAATCATTGCCTGGCATTGCTATTGCAACTCTCTTAGTCACAATAATGACTCCCGTATTCGCCTCTTACACCACACCAAAAGACATGACCTGCAAAGAATTTCTTGATCTTAATCCTAAAAGTATGACGCCCGTGGCGTTCTGGATACTGAATGAAGATACTCAGTATAAAAAAGGCGACAATGTCGATTTTCAGGAAGTCGATACTGTATATACCCCTAAAGTCATTGATATCTGTAAAAAATCACCCGATAAAAAAATATCTGACATGAAAACAGATATTCTGGCAGCGGCCAAGAAATAAATGTCATATCATTCAAAGCCCCACCTTAATGAGGAGGGGCTATCTGTTGTGTTTAGTTATTATTATTTTGGAGTGATGATGCTAAAGAAGAAAATGATGTGGGTGTCGTTGTTGCTATTACCACTCGGTCCAGCTTGGGCTGTCAATTGTCAAAATGCCGTAACACAGCAAGATATGAACCAATGTGCGACTTTAGATTATAAAAAAGCCGATGCTGAACTTAATCGCACTTATAAAGAAGTTCTTGCCAAAATATCTGTCGGCCAAAGGCCATTATTAAAAAGTGCGCAGCTGACCTGGATAAAATACCGTGATGCGGACTGTACTTTCCAGTCATCAGCTACCGAAGGGGGTTCAGTACATCCGATGATCATTTCTGCGTGCTTGACCCATAAAACTGAAGAGCGCACCAGCCAACTGAAATCATTCTTAAATTGTTCTGAAGGTGACTTAAGTTGCCCGCTGTAGTATCACTCAGACATAGGCGTTCGCTATGATTGGCATTGCCGCATTAGCGAGGGTGTTACCCCATATGCAGCTTTAAAACAGTTGCTAAAATGGCTGGCAGAGCTAAACCCGCACGCCAAAGCAATATGAATCAATGGCATCAAGCTGTGCCTTATTAATTGTTCTGCGCGATATAAACGAGCTTTTAACACAAACTGGTGTGGTGCCAACCCAGTACTTTGTTTGAACATCCGTGCAAAATGGAATTCACTCAGCCCAGCCTGTTCAGCAAGGTCTGATAATAACAGCGGCTGTGCAAGGTCGCTGTCGATATATTCCTTTACCCGCTTTAATACGACTGGGGCCAAGCCTCCGCGAACAGCAGGAATAGCCCACTGCAACTGGGTGTAGTTTTTGAGTAAATGGGTCATCAGCAAAGTAGCAGCGCTGCTGAGCGCCAAATGATTGGATTGCTCCTGCCAATCACAATTCAGTAAAAATTGCCGATATAACAGTGTTATTTGCGGATCTTCGGCAAAAATACGTTCATCAACTTGAACGGATTGAGGGCTACGCTCCCAGATCTGTTCTGCCAATTGGCGCAAATGGTTATCGGTGCAATACAAATGCACAAATGACAAATCGTCTCTGACATCCCAACTCGATAAACTGCCCTTTGGCATAATGCAAAAACGATCCGGCCCCCCACCATTTTTCCACCCCGCCCGCGTTTTGTGATAACACTCATAGCCATCTGCGACATACAAACTCAGGGTGTGGTGATCCGGGCTTTCTTGTGTAATACAGTCATCACGATTGGACCAGGCCGCCAATTGAATACCCGAGCCGAGTTGCACACAATCATGCAAGCGAGCTTTATGTTCTCTAAGGGTTTCAAAGGCTTGATAGCGTTCCAACATCGCACTGACTTCCTGTGGTAAAGCTGATGGCCTCAGTTTAATGACTTGCTGTGCCGCAAACCATATTTTCCAGTTATTTCTCGCAAAAATGCGCAAGATTTTGCAACTCACCGCAAGCCTCTGAAAGCCGCATTTGCCTGCTGGGTAGATACTGATGTTTTGAGAAGTGATGAGAATTAACCATGAACGCGCTGCTTTATTTATTAGTTGTCCTGATTTGGGGAACAACATGGATTGCGATCACCCTGCAACAACAAGGGAGTGTTGCTATTACGGTATCTATATTTTATCGGTTCGCATTAGCAGCCGGTGTCATGATGATTATTTTACTGCTTGTTCGCCGCTTACGTCATCTCGCCTTACGTGATCATCTCTTTTGTGTTGCCCAAGGGTTTTGTGTCTTTGCTTTTAACTTCTACTGTTTTTATCATGCGGCGGCATATATTAGCAGCGGTCTGGAATCGGTTATTTTCTCTATGGCGGTCCTGTTTAATGCCATTAACGGCATGATATTCTTTCGCCAACGCCTGAGCCCTAACCTACTCCCTGCCAGTATGTTGGGGATGATAGGTATTGTGGCCCTATTCTGGCAAGATCTCACCGCCGCTCAAATAGCCCCCGAATTACTGAAAGGCATTGGCCTGAGCTTGCTGGGAACTTACGGTTTCTCTCTGGGTAACATGATAAGCAGCCGCCACCAACGCCGAGGGTTGGATATTCTATCAACCAATGCTTATGCCATGACTTATGGTGCTGTATTAATGGGGCTTTTCAGCCTTATTCAACATCACTCATTCACGATTGAACTGACGTCAAGTTACCTTGGCTCATTGTTGTATTTAGCTATTTTCGGCTCTGTCATTGCCTTTGCCGCTTATTTCAGTTTGATTGGCCGCATCGGGGCCAGTGGCGCGGCATACAGCACCTTGCTGTTCCCGCTGGTTGCACTCACCATCTCAACATTTTACGAAGGCTATCACTGGCACCTGAATGCCATCATCGGTTTACTGCTCATTCTATTCGGTAATTTGGTGATGTTCTCCAAGCCGGGTTGGGTGCAATCCTGGATTAAGCGAGCATCATTCAGCGGTCATTGATCAGATTAAAGAATTGCCGGGTTCGGGCATGGCGCGGCGTGACCAAAATATCCTGTGGCACGCCGTCATCGCCGATTTTCCCTGTTCCATAAAAATCATCCTATCGGCGATATCTCGGGCAAAATGCATTTCATGGGTCACCAGTAGCAGGGGCATTTAATGAGACGCTCAATATCCCACTCAGAGATAAAGCTTTACTCAGTTTCATGTATATTTACCCGGCAAGCAATAAATTAAGTTTTCAATCAGAAGATTATCTGTCTTTTTGATGAAATCTTTTTTAGAACTCGATATTAAATAAGCATTAATATTTAATGATGAATAAATTCAATCCCATATAGCCCGCCAATGGCATTTATTGTTTCCAGTAAATGCGCGCCATCAGCCTGGGATGCACTACCAGCCTCGCCCTTGGATACAAAGGCTGGCTGCCACCAGGAAAGTCCGGTAAACCATGCCGTAATTTTAGCCATTACTGCCTCCAGGTTATTGAGTAAAACGAGTCGAACTGCTGATTTAAGAGTAAACGCTGAACCATGCAATAAATGAAATAAGCATTATTGCTTTCAATATAAAAAATTTAGCTATTAAAAAAACCATTTGGCAAAATTATCATTTTGGGGATGCCAGCCATGCGCTAAGGCGTTATATTGAATTCAAATTTATCTTAAATAGATAACGCCCAGAAGGAGTTCCGCATGTTTGTTGTCAGCCTGACTTACCATCAACCTATCGACGTCGTAGAAGCCCTGACTGAAAGCCATAAAGATTGGTTGAAAAAATATTATGCACAGGGTGTTTTTATCGCCTCTGGCCGTAAAGTTCCGCGCACCGGTGGCATTATTTTGGCAAAAAGTATAGATCGTGAAGCGTTAGATAAAATATTGGCAGAAGATCCGTTTAATGCCGTGGCTGATTATAGTGTGACCGAGTTTGTCCCTTCCATGGCTATCGAGTCACTTGAAGCATTAAAAACGTTGTAAGAGATTGATGTTAAATACAAAAACAGCCATGGTTAAGCTATGGCTGTTTTGGCGTATCGACCGATCATGATGCGGCCCGCTGTTGCCGCTTCTGCATAATCCGGTGCAAGTTTTCCTCAAGCCAGACCGCTAACCCTTCGACTTGCTCCTGAACCTCTTTTCCCAGTGGGGTCAGCTTATATTCCACATGAGGGGGGACAACCGGATAGGCAATACGGTCAACAAAGCCGTCCTCTTCGAGGTTTTGCAAAGTTTGCGCCAGCATTTTTTCACTGACACCCCCAATCTTTCTTCTCAAGGCACTAAAACGCAGAGTTTCATTACTCAAAGCAATGAGTACCAACACTCCCCAGCGGCTGGTGACGCGCTTGAGCACGTCTCTTGATGGGCAATCTACATTGAGTAACTCACCCCGCCGGACTTGTTCTGGAAACGAAAGAATACCCGTTAAATTTTGCGACTCTATTATTTTCATACTAACCTTTTTGTACGTACTTACTTAAAGTTAGTATATTGCATATGATGATCTTCAGGGCGAGTTTTTCGCGAATAAAACCACTTTATTTCTGCTCGTCACTCGTTATCTTCCTACTCTATTTGGAGCGTCATAATGATCGCAGTAACCGGTGCTACAGGCCAACTAGGCCGCCTTGTTATCAATGCATTACTTAAAAAAGTCCCTGCCCGTGAAATTATTGCCGCAGTCCGCAGCCCTGAAAAAGCCGGTGATTTGGCCGCATTAGGGATTCAGGTACGTCAAGCGGATTATAGCCAACCCACCACACTAGAGGCGGCATTCCAAGGGGTTGATAAACTGTTGTTAATCTCATCAAGTGAAGTAGGACAACGTATTGCCCAACATACCGCGGTAATTAATGCCGCCAAACATGCGGGCGTCAAATTGTTGGCTTATACCAGCTTACTGCACGCAGATAAAAGTCCCCTTGGATTAGGCGAAGAACACCGCGCCACAGAAACACTTTTGCGTGAATCAGGTCTGCCGGTGGTATTGTTGCGAAATGGCTGGTACACCGAAAACTATGCCGCAAGCATTGCACCGGCACTGGCTCATGGTGCATTTATTGGTGCTGTTGGGGATGGGCGTATCGCCTCTGCCACTCGTGAAGATTACGCGCAGGCCGCCGCAGAAGTGCTAACTCAAGAAAATCAAGCCGGTAAAGTGTATGAATTAGCCGGTGATGACAGTTATTCACTGGTTGAATTCTCTGCAGAAATTGCGCGCCAATCGGGTCAGCCAGTAATATACAAAAATTTGTCTGAAGCTGACTTTAAACAAGCACTGATCAGCGCGGGTTTGCCGGAAGGTTTTGCCAGTTTGTTAGCGGATTCTGATGCGGGTGCGGCTCAAGGTGGGCTATTTGATGATAGTCATACATTGAGCAAACTTATTGGTCGCCCAACCACGCCTTATGCGAAAGTCATTGCTACAACACTGGCTGCAAGCTAAGTCTTGTCGCCAGCGTTTTTAACCGGTATCCGTTGAGTTACCGGTTTCATCCAACGAGATCATTATTTGTCTTATGATTTGGCTGCATCCAATGCCTGAGTCAAATCATTGAGAATATCGTCAATGTGTTCAATACCAATCGACAATCTCACCATATCCCGCGGCACCCCCGCTTTGATAAGTTCCTCATCATTGAGCTGCCGGTGAGTGGTTGAGGCCGGATGGCACGCCAATGATTTAGCATCACCGATATTCACCAACCGCACGATCAAATTCAGCGCATCAATAAATCGCCCCCCCGCGGCCTGACCACCATAAATACCGAATGATAATATCGCCGCAGGTTTGCCGCCAAAATAGCGCTGGGCTAACTCATGCTCGGGATGGTCGGGCAAGCCGGCGTATTTAACCCAACTGACTTGTGGGTGATTTTTCAGATAATGGGCCACTTTTAGCGCATTTTCAGTATGGCGTTCCATCCGTAAAGCCAAGGTTTCCAGCCCCTGCAAAATCAGGAATGCATTGAAGGGTGACAGTGCCGCACCGGTATTTCTCAGCGGTACGACTCGGCAACGACCAATATAAGCTGCTGCACCGAATTGTTCGGTATAAGTCACGCCGTGATAAGACGGATCGGGGGTATTCAATTGGGCAAAACGATCCGGATATTGCGCCCACGGAAACTTGCCGGAATCCACCACAATCCCGCCAATACTGGAACCATGGCCACCAATGTATTTAGTTAATGAATGAACAATAATATCAGCACCATGCTCAAATGGCCGACAGAGAATAGGTGTCGCGACCGTATTATCGACAATCAGTGGCACGCCATGCCGATGGGCGGCATCAGCCAATTTTTTCAAATCAACAATATTGCCCGCGGGGTTACCAATAGATTCACAAAAAACCGCTTTTGTTCGGTCATCAATCAAAGCTTCTAAAGCATCAATATCATCATGATCGGCAAATCGGGTTTCTATCCCATAACGTGGCAAAGTATGAGCCAACAGGTTGTAAGTTCCGCCATACAACTTTGCGACTGACACAATGTTATCGCCCGTTTCGGCAATAGTCTGGATAGCATAAGTAATCGCCGCCATGCCTGATGCCACCGCCAGTGCGGCAATTCCCCCTTCCAGGGCAGCAACCCGTTGTTCTAACACATCATTAGTCGGGTTCATAATCCGTGAGTAAATATTGCCTGCAACTTTTAAATCAAATAAATCAGCGCCATGCTGGGTATCATCAAAGGCAAAAGAAGAAGTCTGATAAATAGGCACAGCAACAGCCTTGGTGGTGGGATCTGGTGAATAACCTGCATGAATAGATAATGTTTCTAATTTCATTTTTAATCCTTGGTATAGATAACAATGTCGATAGCTATGTACTGGCCCACAGTGGAACAGAACCACTGATTAGACAGATGATTTACTCAAGATAGACAATATTAAGAGATTCACAATAGAGGAATTAATGAGCGATACATACATACAGAATGAATTATTTAGTTATTAATTAAAAATTATCGATATAACGCGGCTAAGTCTTTTATTGTTCACCCCGCTTCTTTGCATCTTTCTCTACCGATAACTTTCTCTTCTGACAAATTGAAGTGGCACACTAAATTTGGCCACCTGAATAGAGGTGATATCATCGCCTCATAGTCAAAATAGGTGACACAATGAACTGAAGTCATAGGCGTAATTTTAGCCCTGAGTTCAAACTCGAATCCGCTCAGTTAGTCCTTGATCGGCATTACACTGTGACCGCCGACACCTCGCCGATGACACCGAACAAATTGAGATTCGCCAACTCAAGAAAAAACAACAATATACTGGAATGTAAAGGGATATATTAAAAAAGGCTACCGCGCTCTTGTTGTCAGACTGCCTGAACAATTCTCAATGGTACGTATCACTTACCACCTCAAAAGGAATCCCTACACAATAGTCTCGTATACTGAACCTTGAATAAACACCTATGATTTAATCACTTTTATTTATGGCTGATTTTATGTGTGGACGATTTACACAAATCACAGCCCGTTTCTATTTCCTTGAGTTTTTTGGTTATGGTTAAAAAACAGTGAATTAATCAACGGGGATCAGGTCAAAACAGCTCTGGGGTGGTGACTAAACGTGTTAAATATTGTGCAAAAGTAGGCCAAGGGATCGGGGAATTATGGTGTAAAAGTGCACCACCCTGATTATTGATAAACTCTCCGTTTTTACGGAGATTTCCTTGGATGCTGTGCATGGAAACCATA
>NZ_JBLWEX010000205.1:0-16355 GCF_048323875.1 Yersinia sp. LJYL362 | reverse complement strand
TGGTCGGGGTGCTTTCCGGTTATTACGGCGGCTGGCTCGAACGTATTCTGATGCGCGTTACCGATGTGGTGATGTCGATGCCACGGCTGATTCTGGCTTTTGCTTTTGTTGCCATGCTTGGCCCCGGTTTAATTAACGGTGCGCTGGCATTGGCTCTGACCACTTGGCCGGCCTATGCCCGTCAGGCCAGAGCTGAGATTCAGTTATTACGTAAAAGTGATTATCTGGCAGCCGCTGAAATGATGGGAATCAAAGGATTGCGGTTGCTGTGGGGCCATATTCTCCCGATGTGCCTTCCTTCAGCGGTGGTGCGCCTGGCATTGGATTTAGCCGGTATTATCCTGGCTGCGGCAGGTCTTGGCTTCCTCGGGTTGGGCGCGCGCCCGCCGATGTCGGAATGGGGTTCTATGGTCGCTGACGGCATGCAGGTTATCTTTGACCAATGGTGGATTGCCGCGATTCCGGGCTGCGCTATCTTACTGAGCAGCATGGCATTTAATCTGTTAGGCGATGGCCTGCGCGATATTTTGGACCCTCACCATGACTGATAAAATTTTTGCCGTCGACAATCTCTGTGTCGATTTCCAGCAGCAGCGAGTGGTGGATAATATTTCATTCCATCTCGGCTACGAGCGGGTAGCACTGGTGGGCGAGTCCGGTTCGGGTAAATCCATTACTGCCAGAGCATTAATGGGATTAGTTCGTGCTCCGGGCAAAGTCAGTGCTAAAAAGCTCAGTTATTATGCTGATAACACCGATCAACAGGGCAATTCAGGTCAAGTTATCGAGCACGATTTATTGCAGTTGCAACCGAAGCAATGGGGCGTATTACGTGGCAGCGAAATTGCTATGGTGCTGCAAGACCCGCGCTATGCACTGAATCCAGTACGCACCGTGGGGAAACAAATTGAAGAATCCCTACTGCTCCATAATACGCTTTCCCGCGCGGATACCCGCGAGCGAGTATTGAATACGCTAGCCTCGGTCGGGCTCAATGAAAATGCCGGGCACAGTTACCCCGGCCAACTCTCCGGCGGTATGGGCCAACGGGCCATGTTAGCTATCGCTTTAGTGAATAACCCACGAGTATTAATTGCCGATGAGCCCACCTCCGCATTGGACGCCAAATTGCGTAATCAAATACTGGAGTTGATTGTCGAACAGACTGAGCAGCGCAATATGAGTTTGTTGTTGATCAGCCACGATCTGCCGTTAGTCGCCGAGCATTGCCATCGCGTGTTGGTGATGTATCAGGGGAAACTGGTGGATCAAGGCGCGGCGGCTGACCTGCCCCATTCTACTCATCCTTATACCCATACCTTATGGGCTTGCCGCCCGAATGCCAGTACCTATGGCAAGGATCTGCCGGTATTAGATCGCAGCACTGATTTCTCTGGAGGTTCCCGTGGCACTGATTGAAGTCAAAAATCTACAAGTCAGCTTTGCCCAAAAGAATCAGCTAAAAACAGCGGTTGAGTCGGTCAGTTTTGCGGTTGAAGCAGGTGAAACATTCAGCCTGATTGGGGCATCTGGCTGCGGTAAATCTACCGTATTACGTACTTTGGCCGGTTTACAGCGGGAGTGGCAAGGCGAGATAACCTTGCTGGGCCAACCATTGCAACCGGGGCAACGTTTCATCGGCCAATTGCGTAAAGATGTGCAGATGGTATTCCAAGACCCTTATGCGTCACTGCATCCACAACATAATATTCAGCGCACACTGGGTGAGCCGTTAAAGATTCACGGTGAGCAAAAAATCCAACAACGTATTGACCAAGCTTTAGAACAAGTGGGCTTGCCGGCGTCTGCGGCACAGCGCTATCCGCATCAATTTTCCGGTGGCCAGCGCCAGCGCATTGCCATCGCCCGCGCCCTGCTATTGCGGCCGAAACTGCTGCTGTTGGATGAACCGACCTCAGCATTAGATATGTCAGTGCAAGCGGAAATCCTCAATCTACTCAATCATTTGAAACGCGAACACGGTATGACCTATTTGTTGGTCAGCCATGACAGTGATGTGGTGGCACATATGTCCGAGCGCGCAGCCATGATGGAGAGTGGGAAAATTGTGAGAGAGTTTACGCGGCGGGATCTTGAGTTGGCGGAACATTTTATGGGGTAAAATTAGGTGCTCCGGTTCGGGAGTCCGAATAGATCGTGTCCCCCCATTTTCCGGAGTTCGATAAACTAAAGCCAACAGAGTTAATCACCTCATTATTTCATTTTTACCTGGATTCTGATACAGGGAGTCACTGGAGGACTTTGACTTTGGGATTATTTTGGGGCTTATTTTTGGGCTTATGCTGCGGCACGTCTGGGAAAGATATACTTTGCTCTTCCACATCAGCAGTCTTACCGTCCGTCTTATTTTCACCCAAGATTGCAGCATTTATTTGAGCGCTTTTTTGTAGCTCTGGTACCATGATCGCCTTGACCGAATCCGCAAGCTGCGCATTGCTCTCTTGCACTGTGCTTAGTACCTCATTAGTCTCTTTTATCACTTGGGTAGCGGTATGTATAACTTGCAAATGTTCTATTTGATCTGCTTCAGCACTAACATTACCCTTCATTATTTCAAGTTTATCAATGTATGTTTCTTTTTCTTCAATGAAGTCAGGCGCTGATTTATATGCCTTAACCAAATCATCATATTCTTGAAGAGCCTGTTTGGATGCTGAAGAAAGTATGCTCTGGTTCTTTCTTGCCACATCAATAATAACTGTAATTATGTTTCTTGTATTTTCAGCAATCTGTTTATGACATTGTGATATCATATTGTTTAACAGGATTTTTTCATCATCTATTGACTGACTTGAACGGTATCTTAGGTCAGCTATATTGTTTTCTATCTCTCTATTGGTGGTGAAATCTATTTTGAATCTTTTTTCCAGAGTAATGCCTATTGCCAGTCTGACATTAGTATTAGTATTACCACAATAGATACTGTTTACTAGTTCTGCCCGCTTCTTCCCAAAATTGGAAATTAGTTCTTCTTTTTCTTCTATTTTCATGTGCTGTGATTTAATGCCGGACTCAAGTATTGATTCGGATTTTTTGATCTCAAATTGTGCCAATTTAAAATTAATACCTAATTCAGGATGGGCATTATGTTTCTTCATTAATGCATTAGTAATAATCTTGGGTATATTTTTCACAGATTCTAGTTTCGCTGCTATTCGGTTGGCTCTTTTAGTCGATATGTTTCCACCCGAAAGTTTAGTGAATATAACGGCAACGCGATTGCTAATGTTAAATGACATGGTGATCCTTTGTGAGATAGAGAAGATATTAGTGTGGTTTATCAAAACGTAGACCGGCTTGCGCCTGGAGATCAAAACCATTCGCCGGTTTGGCCTGATAAGTTATCAGCTCAGGCGCCTCACGCCAGCCCGATAACCCCCAGCAACGGCTAGCGCCCAGGCGGAGATAATCTCATGCCTATTCAGCCCAGATTTTATCCAGATTAAGTTTCACTCTGGATTTTTCGCCGTAACTTTCCAGCCAGTTTTGCAGTGTTTGTCCGGCATAATGTGCACTGCGTAATAACAATGTCTGGTGTGGATCTTTGGCACTCAGAATTTGAGCTGAACCGGTGGCAAAGCTGGCCGCGCGTTTTGCCTGTAGATCTTCATTGGCTAATTTTTCATTTTGTGGCGCGGGCTGAGTCTGCTTGAGCGGTAATTCAATGCGGTCATCGGCACGAACCTTATCAATCATAGGATTAATTGACTGCATTTTGTACGGAAAAACTCTGACTTTTTCTGACCAGACCTTGATAACGCAATTCCAAATGGTTTAGCAGAGAGCAGAACCTTCATTATCACTGACTTATGTCGTCTTGTGCAAAAAGGTGGCATAAAAATATCTATTTTGGGGTGATCTGAACAGGGAGTAACCTAACGCCGATTTCCTTGTCCTAAGTCAAACTTGTTTACTGTCACCTATATATAGTGCTTATAATGTTTTAAAAGCCCATATGTAGTAGTTATCCACAAAACCATCCACATCCTCCTCGCAGCCCTTATGTGCTGCGGCTTGTCTTGTGGATAAGATTGTGTGGTGGATAAGATTGTCTTGTGGGTAACCTTTGCGGCAGTACACAGGAGCGACATTGTGAAAACAGTAGTGATTAAACGGGACGGTTGTCAGGTGCCTTTTGATGAGGTGCGAATCAAGGAAGCTGTCGAGCGCGCAGCCTTAGCTGTTGGCGTGGTAGACGCAGATTATTGTGCAACTGTTGCCCGTGTGGTCGCTCAGACGATGGAGAACCAGCCGAAAGTTGATATCCGCGACATCCAAACTGCGGTAGAAAACCAACTGATGGCCGGTCAATACAAGCAGCTCGCCCGAGCCTATATTGAGTATCGCCATGACCGGGATATCTCGCGTGAACTGCGTGGTCGCCTGAATCAGGAAATCCGGGGTTTGGTAGAGCAAAGTAACAAAGCGCTACTGAACGAAAATGCGAATAAAGACAGCAAAGTCATCCCGACTCAGCGTGATCTGCTGGCCGGTATTGTCGCGAAACACTACGCCAAACAACATATTTTGCCACGAGACGTGGTCTTGGCGCATGAACGTGGTGAAATTCATTATCATGACTTGGATTACGCGCCGTTCTTCCCCATGTTCAACTGTATGTTGATTGACCTTGATGGCATGCTGACTCAAGGTTTTAAAATGGGTAATGCGGAAATCGAGCCGCCAAAATCCATTTCTACCGCCACCGCCGTAACCGCACAGATTATCGCGCAGGTCGCCAGCCATATCTATGGCGGCACAACCATTAACCGCATCGATGAAATTCTGGCGCCGTTTGTCACTGAAAGCTTTAACAAACATAAGGCTGTCGCTGAAGAATGGCAGATTCCGGATGCCGCCGGTTATGCCATGTCACGCACCGAAAAAGAGTGTTACGACGCTTTCCAATCACTGGAATATGAAGTCAACACCCTGCATACCGCCAATGGCCAAACTCCGTTTGTCACCTTCGGCTTTGGGCTGGGTACCAGTTGGCAATCGCGCATGATTCAGCAGGCGATTCTGCGTAATCGCATTGCCGGTTTGGGCAAAAACCGTAAAACCGCGGTGTTCCCGAAACTGGTGTTTGCTATCCGCGATGGCCTTAACCATAAATTTGGCGATGCTAACTACGATATCAAACAGTTAGCACTGGAGTGTGCCACCAAACGCATGTACCCAGATATTCTTAATTACGATCAAGTGGTTAAAGTGACCGGCTCTTTCAAAACCCCCATGGGCTGCCGCAGCTTCCTCGGCGTCTATGAAGAAGAGGGCAAGCAGATCCACGATGGCCGTAACAATCTGGGAGTTATCAGCCTTAACCTGCCGCGTATTGCATTGGAAGCTCAAGGCGATGAAGATAAATTCTGGCAATTGCTGGATGAGCGCCTGTTATTAGCGAAGAAAGCCTTAATGACCCGCATTGCCAGACTCGAAGGGATCAAAGCCCGCGTGGCACCTATCTTGTATATGGAAGGGGCTTGTGGTGTGCGCTTGCAAGCGGATGATAATATTTCAGAAATTTTTAAAAATGGCCGTGCATCTATCTCGCTGGGCTTTATTGGTATTCATGAAACGGTTAATGCTCTGTTTGGCAATCAATCCCATGTCTTTGATGACGAAAAATTACGTGAAAAAGGCGTGGCTATCGTCGAACGCATGAGACAAGCCACTGATAAGTGGAAAGAAGAAACCGGCTACGCCTTTAGTTTGTACAGCACACCGAGTGAAAACCTGTGTGACCGCTTCTGCCGCCTGGATACCGCCGAATTTGGCGTGGTAGAAGGTGTCACCGACAAAGGCTATTACACCAACAGCTTCCATCTGGATGTTGAAAAGAAAGTTAACCCATACGACAAACTGGACTTCGAAGCACCTTATCCTCCATTGGCTAACGGCGGTTTCATCTGTTACGGCGAATACCCTAACTTGCAGCATAACCTCAGAGCGCTGGAAGATGTCTGGGATTACAGCTACAGCCGAGTGCCTTATTACGGCACCAATACGCCGATTGATGAATGCTACGAGTGCGGTTTTACCGGCGAATTTTCCTGTACCAGCAAGGGTTTCACCTGCCCAAAATGTGGTAATCATGAGCCGTCGAAAGTGTCGGTCACCCGTCGAGTATGTGGCTATTTGGGCAGCCCGGATGCGCGGCCCTTTAACGCCGGCAAACAAGAAGAAGTGAAGCGCCGCGTTAAGCATTTGGCTAATGGACAACTGGGCTGATTTTCAATATTGAAATTACCCCAATAATATTAATCGCCCCCAAAGGAATTGGAGTTGCAGGTAGGCAGCAAGCGAATAAATCCCGATGAGCTTACATCAGTAAGTGATTCGGGTTTGTGAACGCAGCGAACACCCCTGTAGCTTCAAGTACGAAGGGGAACATATTGGACAAGTAATTATTAACTATCATCAATATTATAGTGTCGATGTTATCAACGGCCCCGGCACCCGCTGCACGCTGTTTGTCTCCGGCTGTGTGCATGAGTGTGTCGGCTGTTATAACAAAAGCACCTGGCGACTGAATTCGGGTAAACCATTTACCCAAGAAATGGAAGATAGGATAATTGCGGATCTGAATGACTCCCGTATCCATCGTCAAGGGCTATCCCTCTCCGGCGGTGACCCGCTGCATCCCCAGAATCTATCCGCCATTCTGCAACTGGTCAAACGCGTACACCAAGAGTGCGACGGTAAAGATATCTGGGTTTGGACCGGCTATACACTGGCAGAACTGACCGCCGACCAACAGCAAGTGGTTGATTTAATAAATGTACTGGTCGATGGTAAATTTGTACAAGACCTCAAAGACCCATCGCTTATTTGGCGCGGCAGCGGCAATCAGGTTATCCATCATTTGCGTTAGTAAAAGAGATCTATCTCAGCCGGGAAGGCGTAATCGTCGCCGTCAGTCTAAGTGCGGACAGCGCACAGCAACCGGAGCGTACACGTAGTACGTGAGGATGCGAGCACTGCCCAATCTTAGAATGGCAAGAAAGATAGCCTTAAATCAATTGGCAAAGTTATAGGTTAAGGTCGCATTAAACCGCCAATCACGGCGCGAACTATCACTGGGCAGGTCGCCAATCGGCCTCGCCCCTTCCACTGATAATGAATAGTGTTTGTTATCACCAAAGGTCACCCCCACCGCGTAAGAAGCCAATTTTTGTGCGCGAAATATCGGTGAGTTATACCACGTGTGTGCTGTATCCAGCACCGCATAAGGTTGAATGGTTTTCAGCCAATGGCCATTTTCTCGATTATGCATATAGCGCATTTCTACCTGTCCGCCATAGCCATAATCCCCCACAGCCTCACCATCTGGATAACCTCGGCCAAACCGTAACCCACCAAAAGTCACATGCTCTGCTTCTGGTAAATCATTGTCAGACCAGTCACCTTCCGCCGAGGCGCTCAGTCGCCATTTTTCGGCCATTAAATACGCGCCATCTCCGGTGAGCTTCCAGCGGGTAAAACCTAAGTCTCCCCAAGGAACTGAGCTGGAGGCCAATGCGCCGTTTATCCCTTTGCGCACACTGGCGCGGGTGCTCCAATAAGATTGGGTATATTCCTGATAACCCGACAGTGCCAATTCGGCTGCCGGATAGCGCATCCGTTGATTCTGTTCTTCTAAATCAAGTAATGTATTATTCAGGTTATTAAATCGGGCCCGGCTTTTTAGATTATAACTTTTTCCTAAATAATCGACTCCCCCACTCACCGTCCATTGCCGCTTGCGGGTTAATTCCAGTGGATAACTTAACACCACACCACCGGTATATTGTGTCTGCTGGGTGCGGCTTGATAATGTGATATTATCAGGGAATAGTGTCAGAACATCGGTATAATCTTTCGGCTCTTGTTTATAATAACTGCCACGGGTTTGCAGTAATAAGCCATTGCTACCTAAATATTGTTGATAGTTTACACCTAAATACTGGTCGCGATTTTTGCTGTCTAACGGTAATAATGTTGCGACACCCAATTGCTCTGCATAAGGTGTAAAGCCACTTAAAGTTGCATTGAGTACCCCGCTGTAAACACCTTTGCGGCTATCCAATGCGGTACTGACATTCCAATTACGTGGATGATCAGCTTTAATATCTAATAATGTTGCGCCATAAATATTATCCGGGTTTTTAGCCGTGGCGATCACTTTAGTATCCGGTGTGCGGCTCATCAAAATACTATAACGTTCAAAGGTGTTCTGTGTCAGCGGCTTCTCGGCCATAATGCGCTGTGACAACTTGGTCAGCCAGCGCCCTATTGCCGCATTTTCACTTTGGATACGCGTGTTGGCAATATAGCCCTCAACCAACCCTATTTTTAATGTGCCATCGGTAAAATTATCAGTCGGCAAATAAGCATAAGAGAGAATATAGCCATCTTGCTGATACATTTTTGTAATAGACTGCGTGGCTAAAAGCAGTGTTTTTAATGATACTTTTTTGCCAATATAAGGCGTAAATGGCTCGCTGAGTATATTAATGTCATATTGGGTGCCACCGATAAATTGGATATGTTTTACATCAATTAAAGTATCCAGTGTTAGTTTAGAGCTGGGTTCTGGCGCTGGAATTGCAATCGTTGGAGCCACAGCTCGAGGTGCTGGTGGCCGGGAAATATCACGCGATATTTTGGAAGGGTTATTCTGATCAATTAACATGGGGACGGTATTCGCGAGCGCGCTGAACTGCCATGCACTTCCTGCACCCAATAAAAATAATATCCACACTCTATTAGCCATAGAATATTTCCTTATACGCACATTAAATTATAATTGTGACGATTTTTATTATTTATATGTAACAGGTGTAGATGTAGCAAGACTCCCCCGACTAAAAGGGGAGTCTTAAAGGGATAAAATTAATTAGACTTCGGCTTCAATATTCCGCCAATCCCCCCTAATGCTCCGCCACTGGTGTTGGCATTAGCATTAGCGTTAGCAGAAAGGCTGGCGTTCAAGCCCCCCGTCACACCCCCGACGGTATTTGTCACTCCGGCCAACAAGCCGTTGTTGCTGTTACCCGATGAAGGAGTCAGTGTATTGGTTACACCTGCCAGCAAGCCATTCGAACCACCTGTTGATGTTGGCGGAGTAACTAAACCGCCCGCCTTCTCAACGGCTTGCCCACTGCCTTGCAGTACCTGTCCAACACCCGCTAACGTTGGCGAGCTGGTACCCACTTGAGTCCCCGTCGTCACAATAGTGCCGCCAACAGCGGTCAGTAAATTATTGACTGGCGCGCCAATACCGGTGGTTGAACCAACGGTCTGAGTAATATCTTGTACCTGGCCCACGACTGGCGTCACTATCCCGGTTGCTGCTGTGGTGAGCTTACTCGTCGTTCCTGTTTGCAGGTCTTGCGCCAATCCATTACCGATAGAAGTGACAGCACCACCGGTTTTATCAACTAACCCACCTGCGGTACCGGTAACACCGCCCAATGGCGTATTGGCAGCGATACCTGAAACTGTTCCACCTAATCCTGAAACACCGGTACCAACATCAGCCACGGCCTTCGGTACACCGGCAGCCGTAGTGCCCAATGCATTAGGATTATTTCCTAATTGACCGACGCCATTATGTAAACCGGTCCCGACGTCACTGACAGCATTACCCGCACTATCGACGACAGTAACCAAACCACCACCAACAATTGGCAAGCTACCTACAGGGGTTTGGCTAACAACACCGCTGACAGTATTGCCTACCCCATCGACGGCAGTGCCAACACCACTGACCACATTGCCAACCGCAGAATTATTCGCAGTCGTACCACCACCTGTCCCTCCGCCGGTGCCGCCTCCAGAGCCAGTACCACCACCGCTGCCCGAACCTGTTCCTCCGGTTGTCTGACCTGAATTGTTCTTCGCAGTATTGTGAGAACCTCCACCACTTCCACTACATGCCGCGAGTGAGCAAGCCAGTAATATTGCCAAACTTATTTTGCTCAGACGGCTGATATTTTTAGGGCACATAGTAAAATCCCCCAGAGAGAACGCCACAGCGGCGTAAATTAACTATAAGAGACACTTATGTTTCCCTCAAGTTAAGACAATGTTTATTTTTTGTTTAAAATGAAAATTTATCGTGGCGATATGTATCAGATTGATAATGCGATAAAACTTTTTCTTATAAGCACCACTTTTTAGCCCATAAAAAACCCTACCAACAACCGCAAGATTTCATCGTTCCGCCATCTCAGCTTAACCCTACTGTCATTAAAAACCGCCAGCATAGCGGGTGAGAAAACTTACTGGTTATCACCATGACAATCCGCCACCTGCTTATCAGTATTCCTCCTTGCGTTTCATTGTGGATGGCCGTCAGAAGTGATGATTCACACAGAGGGGTTATCTGCCATGCACTTATCTAGACCACCGACCAGTTATCCCACCCGCTATCAACAAATTGCGGCCCAGTTAGAGCAGGAACTGCGCGGTGCTTATCGCTGCGGGGATTATCTGCCGTCAGAACAGCAGTTAGCTGAACGTTATCAGGTCAATCGCCATACCCTGCGTCGAGCCGTCGACGAACTGGTCGAGCGCGGCTGGCTACAACGTCGGCAAGGTATCGGCATTCTGGTGTTAATGCGCCCTTATGACTACCCGCTGCATGCCAATGCGCGCTTTAGCCAAAACTTATTAGATCAGGGTAGTGACCCCACCAGTGAGCGCTTACTCGCGGTTTTACGCCCGTGTATTGAGCACGTCGCCAAAGCGCTGTCAGTGGATGAAGGGACGACCGTGATCCATTTACGCACCTTACGGCGGGTCAATGGTGTCCCGGTCTGTGTTATCGATCACTACCTGCCAGATTTAAGTTGGTGGCCCGCATTGCAGCGGTTTAACTCCGGCTCGCTGCATCAATTCATCAGCCAACATCTACAACAGCCTTTAAGCCGTAGCCAGACTCGCATTAGCGCACGCCGTGCCCAGGCCAAAGAGAGCCGTTTACTTGAGATTGCCACTCATGCCGCGCTGCTCTGTGTGCGCACCTTAAATATCCGTGTTGATAGCCAGCAGGTGGCGGAGTACTCCGTCAGCCTGACGCGCGCCGACATGATTGAACTGACCATGGAGCACTAAATGGAAAGTATCTCGAACACTCGGCAGGGCTGGATGTCAGTGTTGGCCCACAGCCAACCGGTGCAATTACTTGCCCACTGGCAGCCCTTGAATCTGGCACCGCAATATCAGGTGATTCGCGCGCCCGAGATTGGTTTGAGCCAATTACAGGCGCGAATGGGCGGCACTGGTCGGCGGTTTATTCTGGGCGATATGACACTCACCCGCGCGGTAATCAAACTCAACGACAGCGCAGATATCTATGGTTACAGCTACATTGCCGGGCGCAATAAACCCCATGCAGAACTTTGCGCGCTATTAGATGCGTTATTGCAGCTTTCCACCCTTAACGGAAAACCAGCCGGTCTGAGTGAATTGCTACTGAAAACCGTCATTCATCCGCTGGCGGCCATACAGCAGGAACGGCGGGAATTGCGTGCCCGCGCTATTGCCACCAGTAAGGTGGATTTCTTCACTCTGGTGCGAGGAGAGGATTAATGAGCTTATTAAACCATTTCGACCAGCCGGTTGATGATGCTCAGCACGCTTTTCGCCGTATTCTCAAGGCATTAAGCGAACCAGGAGTTGTCGTTTCACTGCCCCATCGCAGCGGCTGGCAGCCATTAAATCCCGCCACCACCAGCATCCTGCTGACCTTGGTTGATCAGGAAACGCCGCTCTACTTGGATGAACCGCTCAACAGCGATGCCGTACAACAGAATATACGTTTTCATTGCGGAGCGCCGCTGACAACCAGCATCAAAAACTCACTTTTTTCTTTATTTGACAATGAGATAAAAGAAGAACTCTTGATTAGCTGCCCGGCGGGTAGTGAACTTTCGCCAGAGCACTCCACCACTGTTATTCTTCAGGCCACAAGTCTGCACCTTGGTGTGCCTCTGCGCTTGCGCGGGCCGGGAATTGAGCACCACCGCACTGTGGCTCCGCAATTGCCCTCTATCGTGCTGAATTACCTGCTTAACCGCCCGACCGCATTCCCTGCGGGCCTCGATTTCCTGTTGACCTGTGGCGAGAACCTAATGGCTATCCCACGAACCACCCATGTGGAGGTGTGCTGATGTACGTTGCAGTCAAAGGGGGTGAAAAAGCCATTGCGGCAGCCCATCAATTACTCGAACAGCAGCGCCGTGGTGATACACAGATCCCGGCTATCGATTGCGAACAGATTGAGCAACAGCTAGGTCTGGCGGTAGATCGGGTGATGACTGAAGGCGGTATCTATGATCGCGAGCTGGCTGCATTGGCAATCAAGCAAGCCAGCGGTGATCTGGTCGAAGCGATTTTCCTACTGCGCGCCTACCGCACCACATTACCGCGTCTGGCGGTCAGTCAACCGCTGGCAACGGGCAATATGCGGCTGGAGCGGCGCATCTCCGCCATTTACAAAGATTTGCCCGGCGGGCAAGTGCTCGGCCCCACCTATGATTACACCCATCGACTACTGGATTTCACCCTGCTAGCCTCGGGTGAAGCCCCGCATGTGCTCAATCGCAGGGAAATATCGCCAGAAGATGTATCGCAAAATAATTGCGCTCATGTGTTTGATTTATTAGCGCAACAGCAATTAGCAAAAGTTGAGCGGGATGACGGCACCCCGCCGGAAGATATCACCCGCAACCCACCGGTTTATCCGTGTAATCGCTCAGCCCGGCTGCAACAGCTGGTGCGCGGTGATGAAGGTTTCCTGCTGGCGCTGGGCTATTCCACCCAGCGCGGTTATGGTCGAACTCATCCATTCGCCGCCGAGATCCGCACCGGCGAGCTGACCATTTCAATTGAGCCGGAAGAACTGGGATTTGCCATTGATATCGGTGAGATCTTACTCACCGAATGCGAAATGGTGAATGGTTTTGTCAGCCCGGCAGCAGAACCCCCGCATTTCACTCGCGGTTACGGTTTGGTATTTGGTCGTGGTGAGCGCAAAGCCATGTCGATGGCCTTAATGGATCGCGCCTTGCAAAGCCGAGAATACGACGAAAATGTCGCCAGCCCGGCGCAAGATGAAGAGTTTGTGTTATCCCACGCCGACAATGTCGAAGCCGCCGGTTTTGTTTCTCATCTCAAACTGCCTCATTACGTTGATTTTCAAGCGGAGCTGGAGTTACTCAAGCGCCTGCGCCGTGAGCATTCATCCGTAGCCGCAGAACAACAGGAGCCGCGCCATGACTGACGTTCTCACCGGTTACAATCTGGGTTATCTGGACGAGCAAACCAAAAGAACATTGCGCCGCGCGTTACTGAAAGCCGTGGCCATCCCCGGTTATCAAGTACCATTCGGCGGCCGTGAGATGCCGATGCCTTATGGTTGGGGCACCGGTGGCATTCAGCTAACCGCCTGCCTGATTGGCCGTTACGATGTGCTGAAAGTGATCGACCAGGGAGCCGATGACACCACTAATGCGGTGTCGATCCGCCGCTTCTTCCAGCGGGTCAGCGGAGTGGCGACTACTGAAAAAACTACTGACGCTACCTTGATCCAGACCCGGCACCGCATTCCAGAAACGCCGCTGACGGAGGATCAGATCCTTATCTATCAGGTACCGATCCCGGAGCCGCTGCGCTTTATTGAACCGCGTGAAACCGAGACGCGCAAAATGCATGCGCTGGAGGAGTACGGCGTAATGCAAGTCAAGCTATATGAAGATATCGCTCGCTACGGCCATATCGCTACCACCTACGCCTATCCGGTGAAAGTGAATGATCGCTATGTGATGGACCCGTCACCCATTCCGAAATTTGATAATCCCAAAATGCACATGATGCCCGCGCTGCAACTGTTTGGGGCCGGTCGTGAAAAACGCCTTTATGCCCTGCCACCTTTTACCAAAGTGGAAAGTCTGGATTTCGACGATCACCCCTTTAGCGTGCAGCAATGGGATGAACCCTGTGCTTTGTGCGGCTCGCACCACAGTTATCTCGATGAGGTGGTGATGGACGATAAGGGCAGCCGGATGTTTGTTTGTTCGGATACTGATTTTTGCCAGCAGCAACTGGCTCAGGCCGCCACACAAGAGGTGAATATTCAATGAACATTGAACAGGTTATTTCCAAACCCTCTGCTGTTCACCCACTGTTGTCGGTGGAGAATCTAACCCATTTGTATGCGCCGGGTAAGGGGTTCAGTGATGTCTCTTTC
This sequence comes from Yersinia sp. LJYL362, assembly GCF_048323875.1. Classification (NCBI taxonomy): domain Bacteria; kingdom Pseudomonadati; phylum Pseudomonadota; class Gammaproteobacteria; order Enterobacterales; family Yersiniaceae; genus Yersinia; species Yersinia sp. LJYL362. The sequence continues at coordinate 2,098 of NZ_JBLWEX010000205.1, read as the reverse complement.
CAACTGTATCCCGGCGAAGTGTTAGGGATTGTGGGTGAATCAGGTTCTGGCAAAACCACCTTGCTGAAATCCATTTCAGCCCGCCTGGCACCGCAACAGGGGCAAATTCTTTATCGCCCAGACACGCAACAAGCTGTTGATTTATATAAGATGCCCGAAAGCCAACGCCGCCGTTTACTGCGCACCGAATGGGGCGTAGTGCATCAGCACCCACTCGATGGGCTGCGGCCACAGGTCTCGGCGGGCGGTAATATCGGCGAGCGACTGATGGCTATTGGCCAGCGCCATTATGGCGAGATACGCCAACAAGCAGGCCGCTGGCTGGAAGATGTCGAGATCCCCTTATCCCGTCTTGATGACCTGCCCACCACCTTCTCCGGCGGCATGCAACAGCGGCTGCAAATTGCCCGCAATCTGGTGACACATCCGAAGCTGGTATTTATGGACGAACCGACTGGTGGCCTGGACGTGTCAGTGCAAGCACGGTTGCTGGATTTACTGCGCAATCTGGTGGTGGAAATGCAATTGGCGGTGGTGATTGTCACCCATGACTTGGGGGTTGCCCGCTTATTGGCTAACCGTCTGCTGGTGATGAAAGAGGGGCAAGTTATCGAAAGTGGCCTGACTGACCGGGTGCTGGATGACCCGCACCACCCTTATACCCAGCTACTGGTTTCATCGGTATTACAAAACTGAGTGAGAACTGACTATGAACACCCTACAGCTGCCTATGCTACAACTGAAAGTTGAAAATCTCAGTAAAACCTTTGTGTTACACCACCAGCACGGTATTCGCCTGCCGGTGCTGCATCAAACTTCATTGGAAGTTGGCAGTGGTGAGTGTGTGGTGCTGCACGGCCACTCCGGCAGCGGAAAGTCCACCCTACTGCGCTCCTTATATGCCAATTACTTACCCGACAGCGGGCATATCTGGGTGAAACATCAGGGAGAATGGCTGGATATGGTGAGCGCGCAAGCCCGGCAAATTATGGCGGTGCGCCGTCATACGGTGGGCTGGGTCAGTCAATTCTTGCGGGTGATCCCACGAATCAGTGCATTAAATGTGGTGATGCAGCCCCTGCTGGAATTGGGGGTTGATCGGCAAATCTGCCAACAGCGGGCGCAGGATCTGTTGACGCGACTTAATGTGCCACCGCGGTTGTGGGATCTGGCGCCTTCTACCTTCTCCGGCGGCGAGCAACAGCGGGTTAATATCGCGCGAGGGTTTATTGTCGATTATCCCATTTTGCTGCTGGATGAGCCGACGGCTTCTCTCGATAGCACCAACAGCGCCGCTGTGGTCAGGCTGATTGATGAAGCTAAACAGCGCGGAGCCGCAATTGTCGGTATTTTCCACGATGAAAAAGTACGCAATCATGTCAGTGACCGCTTACTGACCATGACACCCCCCCCCTCTCACGTCAGCACAGAGATCCCATCATGATCTTCAACAACGTCAATCTTATTCTCGAGGATCAGGTGGTCAGCGGATCACTGGAAATCCACCAAGGGGTGATCCGCAGTTACAGTGATCATCCGACACAACTTTCAGCGGCCATTGATGGACAAAATAGCTGGTTGTTGCCGGGGTTGATCGAGCTGCATACCGATAATCTCGACAAGTTTTTCACCCCCCGCCCCAATGTGGATTGGCCAGCACATTCGGCCATGAGCAGCCACGATGCGCTAATGGTTGCCAGCGGGATAACTACCGTGTTGGATGCCGTGGCGGTTGGCGATGTGCGGGATGGTGGCCATCGGCTGGATAATCTGCAAAAAATGATTAACGCCGTGGTAGAGAGCCAGCGGTCAGGATTGAATCGAGCCGAGCATCGAATTCATTTGCGCTGTGAATTACCTCATGACAGCACCTTGCCACTGTTTGAAGAACTGATGATGCAACCAGAGCTTTCATTGGTATCTCTGATGGATCACTCACCGGGCCAGCGCCAGTTCGCTTCACGCGCTAAGTACCGTGAATATTATCAGGGTAAATATCACCTTAACGATCAGCAAATGGCAGAGTTTGAAGAAGAGCAAATCAGCCTATCCGCCCGCTGGTCGGGGCAGAATCGACAGGCCATTGCCGCTCATTGTC
>NZ_JBLWEX010000204.1:0-16111 GCF_048323875.1 Yersinia sp. LJYL362 | reverse complement strand
TCGAATCAAACACTATGCGATCCTTGCCGGTATTGATAGTGAACGGCTTTCGCCCCACGTATTGCGGCATGCTTTTGCCACGCATCTGTTAAATCACGGTGCGGACCTGCGTGTGGTACAAATGTTATTGGGCCACAGTGATCTGTCGACGACCCAGATTTATACTCATGTAGCGACTGAGCGTTTGAAGTTGCTACATCAACAGCATCATCCGCGCGCATAGTTTTTTCTAAGAATAGTTTTTTATGAAAATAATTTTTATGAAAACCGTGTTGAGTGGAAAAAGATAGGATTTATAAATGAAAAAAAGTTTATTACTGCTGCCGATCGTTATCGCTGCATTCACGGGGCTGGCTCATGCTGATGATGCCGCTATCCAACAGACACTGAAAAAGTTGGATATTCCGAAAGCTGACATCCAACCATCACCTATCCCCGGCTTGAGTACCGTGATGACTGACAGCGGTGTGCTTTATATTTCCGCCGATGGCAAACACCTGTTGCAAGGGCCGCTGTACGATGTGAGTGGTATCCAACCGGTGAATGTGACCAATCAGATGTTGGTGAAAAAGTTGGAAGCATTGAGCAAAGAAATGATTGTGTATAAAGCGCCGCAGGAGAAACACGTTGTTACGGTGTTTACTGATATCACCTGCGGCTATTGCCATAAGCTGCACGAACAAATGAGCGACTATAACGCGCTGGGGATTACCGTGCGTTATCTGGCCTTCCCACGTCAGGGTTTAAGCTCTCAGGCAGAAAAAGACATGCGTTCTATCTGGTGCATGGCTGATCGCAATAAAGCTTTTGATGATGCAATGAACGGTACCGCGATATCACCGGCTACCTGTAAAACTGATATTTCTGAGCACTATAAGTTAGGTGTACAGTTTGGTATTCAGGGCACACCGGCCATCGTGCTGCAAAACGGTACAGTCGTTCCGGGTTATCTGGAGCCAACAAAAATGTTGGATATGCTGAATAATCAAGCTTCCTCAAAAACGGCGGGTTAATTTCCCGTGACATTGAAAACTCAACTTCGCCGTCGCGAGGCGGTGGATGATAGCCATTTGCCCGCACAGTTACACCCATTGTTACGCCGCCTTTATGCCAGCCGTGGCGTAAAAAGCCCAGAGGAACTGGAACGCGGTGTCAAAGGTCTGCTTGCCTGGCAGCAGCTCGACGGTATTGACGCCGGTGTCACTCTGTTGCAACAAGCATTGGCTGACCGGCGTCGTATCGTGATTGTCGGTGATTTTGATGCCGATGGCGCAACGAGCACCGCGCTGGCCGTGCTCGCTTTGCGTAGCATGGGCGGCAGCAATGTTGATTATCTGGTGCCCAATCGTTTTGAGGATGGCTACGGGCTTAGCCCCGAAGTCGTTGAGCAAGTTGCCGCACGCGGTGCGGAACTGATCGTCACTGTCGATAACGGTATTTCCTCCCATGCAGGAGTGGACTTGGCGCATACCCTGGGTATCCAGGTGTTGGTTACCGACCACCATCTGCCGGGTGAAACCTTGCCAGCAGCTGAAGCTATCATTAACCCGAATTTGACCGGATGTGATTTTCTTTCCAAATCACTGGCTGGAGTCGGGGTTACTTTTTATCTGATGTTGGCGTTACGTGCACGTCTTAGAGACAGTGGCTGGTTTGAACAACGCGCTTTAGCGATACCTAACCTGGCTGAGTTACTGGATTTGGTGGCGCTGGGAACGGTTGCCGATGTGGTACCATTGGATGCCAATAACCGGATTTTGGTGCATCAGGGGCTAAGCCGCATTCGTGCAGGAAAATGTCGGCCAGGTATTCGTGCATTACTGGAGGTCGCCAATCGGGATGCGCGTCAATTAGCTGCAAACGATCTGGGGTTCTCCCTCGGCCCACGGCTTAATGCTGCCGGGCGTCTGGATGATATGTCCATCGGGGTGGCGTTGTTGCTCAGTGATGATATTGCTCAGGCCAGAGCACTGGCAATTGATCTTGATGCGCTTAACCAAACGCGGCGCGAGATAGAGCAGGGGATGCAGGTTGAAGCCTTGCAACTGTGTGACCAATTAGAGCGCACCAGCACTGAATTACCTTACGGTATCGCGATGTACCACCCTGAGTGGCATCAAGGCGTTGTCGGGATTCTGGCCTCACGCATTAAAGAGCGTTTTCATCGGCCGGTGATTGCTTTTGCCCCAGCGGGTGATGGTTTACTGAAAGGCTCAGGGCGCAGTGTGGCTGGTCTGCATATGCGGGATGCCCTTGAGCGCCTGGATACCTTAAACCCTGGGTTAATGCTGAAGTTTGGCGGCCATGCTATGGCGGCCGGGTTATCGCTGGAACAGGATAAATTCGATGAATTCCGTCAGCGCTTTGCAGATTTAGTTGGTGAATGGATGGATGCCTCACAGTTGGAGGGCGTTATCTGGTCAGACGGCGAACTGAATGGCAATGAATTATCACTGGAAACAGCGGAGTTGCTGCGTGATGGCGGCCCCTGGGGGCAATCTTTCCCTGAACCCACATTTGACGGGAAATTCCGTATTTTGCAACAACGGCTGGTGGGTGAACGCCACCTGAAACTTATGATTGAGCCTTTGAATGGTGGGCCTTTACTGGATGGTATCGCGTTTAATATCGATACCACTTTATGGCCGGATAGCAGTGTGCGTGAAGTTAAGCTGGCTTATAAACTCGATATTAATGAATATCGCGGTAACCGCAGTGTCCAGTTGTTGATTCAGCACCTGTGGCCATATTAGTAAGTCACGATATTGTTCTATAAACCGTCGTATAGATCCGTTAGAATTACCAATTCTGTGCCCTAAATAATTCGAGTTGCAGGCAGGCGGCAACTGAGTAAATCCCGATGAGTCTATTTATTTTAAGGTCAATAGGCAGTCAATGATTCGGGTGAACGAAGGCAGCCAACAAACATGCAGCTTGAAGTATTACGGGTATAACGACATTCCGTCATCGACGACTTAACGTAAGATTTTAAACCATGTTTGAAATAAACCCGGTAAAAAACCGAATTCAGGACCTGTCTGATCGGACAGCCGTTCTCAGGGGGTATCTTTGACTATGATGCCAAGAAAGAACGACTGGAAGAAGTAAACGCTGAGCTGGAACAGCCCGACGTCTGGAATGAACCTGAGCGTGCTCAGGCTCTAGGTAAAGAACGCTCCTCGCTGGAAGAGATTGTCACTACGATTGATCAACTGGATCAAGGTATGGACGACGTGACTGGTTTGCTGGAGTTGGCTATTGAAGCTGACGATGAAGAGACATTTAACGAAGCGGTTGCTGAGTTAGATATCCTTGATGGCAAACTGGGCCAACTTGAATTCCGCAGAATGTTCTCTGGTGAATATGATAGCGCCAACTGTTATCTGGATCTGCAAGCCGGTTCTGGTGGGACAGAAGCTCAGGACTGGGCCAGCATGTTGCTGCGAATGTATCTGCGTTGGGCAGAAGCCAAAGGTTTCAAAACCGAAATCATTGAAGAATCCGATGGTGATGTTGCAGGCTTAAAATCAGCCACTATCAAGATTATTGGTGATTATGCGTTTGGTTGGTTACGTACTGAAACTGGCGTACATCGCCTGGTACGTAAAAGCCCGTTTGATTCTGGTGGCCGCCGTCATACTTCATTCAGTTCTGCCTTTGTCTATCCAGAAGTTGACGACGATATTGATATCGAAATCAACCCGGCTGACCTGCGTATTGACGTTTACCGCGCATCTGGTGCGGGTGGTCAGCACGTCAACAAAACAGAATCTGCGGTCCGTATTACCCACATTCCGACCAATATCGTGACTCAATGCCAGAATGACCGTTCTCAGCATAAGAACAAAGATCAAGCCATGAAACAGCTGAAAGCGAAGCTGTATGAGTTTGAGATGCAAAAGAAAAATGCTGATAAACAGATGCTGGAAGATAACAAGTCTGATATCGGCTGGGGTAGCCAGATCCGTTCTTATGTACTGGATGACTCCCGTATCAAAGATTTGCGTACCGGTGTGGAAACACGCAACACGCAAGCGGTACTGGATGGCGATCTGGACAAATTCATCGAAGCAAGTTTGAAAGCCGGGCTATAAGGAACTGAGATGTCAGAGCAAAAAACACAAGTCGCTGAGCAAGCGCAAGAACTCAATAGTGAGTTACAAGCTCGTCGGGAAAAACTGGCTGCACTGCGGGAAAAAGGGATTGCTTTCCCTAATGATTTCCGTCGTGAGCACCTCTCAGACCAGCTACATACCGAGTACGGCGAAAAAACAAATGAAGAATTAGAAGCGCTGGATATTGAAGTGACCGTTGCGGGTCGTATGATGACTCGACGTATCATGGGTAAAGCATCATTTGTGACACTACAAGATGTCGGTGGCCGTATCCAGCTGTACGTTTCCCGCGATGATCTGCCGGAAGGCATTTATAACGAAGAATTCAAAAAGTGGGATCTGGGCGATATCCTGGGGGCGCGCGGTAAGCTGTTCAAAACTAAAACTGGCGAGCTGTCTATCCACTGTAGCGAATTGCGTTTGCTGACCAAAGCACTGCGTCCGTTGCCGGATAAATTCCACGGTCTGGCTGATCAGGAAACCCGTTATCGTCAGCGCTATCTGGATCTGATCGCTAACGACGAATCTCGCAATACATTCAAAGTTCGTTCGCAAGTGATGTCAGGCATTCGCCGCTTCATGGTGGAAAAAGGCTTCATGGAAGTCGAAACCCCTATGATGCAAGTGATTCCCGGTGGTGCTTCCGCGCGCCCATTCGTGACTCATCACAATGCGCTGGATATCGATATGTACTTGCGTATCGCCCCAGAGTTGTATCTGAAGCGCCTGGTTGTCGGTGGTTTTGAACGTGTGTTCGAAATCAACCGTAACTTCCGTAATGAAGGCGTTTCACCGCGTCATAACCCAGAGTTCACCATGATGGAACTCTATATGGCTTATGCGGATTACAAAGATTTGATCGTACTAACTGAAGAGTTGTTCCGCACTCTGACTGAAACCATATTGGGTAGCAGTGTGGTGCAGTATGGCGACCAGACCTTCGATTTTGGTAAGCCTTTTGCCAAATTGACCATGAAAGAAGCTATTTGCAAATATCGTCCAGAAACCAATGTGGCTGATTTAGACGATATGGATAAAGCGGTGGCTATTGCTGAATCATTAGGTGTCAAAGTTGAGAAGAGCTGGGGCTTGGGCCGCGTTCAATGCGAAATTTTCGAAGAGACCGCAGAGAGCCACCTGATTCAGCCGACCTTCATTACTGAATACCCGGCGGAGGTTTCCCCACTGGCACGTCGTAATGATGATAATCCGTTTATCACTGATCGTTTCGAATTCTTTATCGGTGGGCGTGAAATTGGTAACGGTTTCTCCGAGCTGAATGATGCTGAAGATCAGGCCCAACGCTTTGCTGATCAGGTTAGCGCCAAAGAAGCTGGTGATGACGAAGCGATGTTCTTTGATGAAGACTATGTGACTGCACTGGAACATGGCTTGCCACCGACTGCGGGTCTGGGCATCGGTATCGACCGTATGGTGATGTTGTTTACCAACAGCCACACCATCCGCGATGTCATCTTGTTCCCAGCGATGCGCCCGGTAAAATAAGTTACCTCGGTTAACGGCAAATCTCTTAGGGCGCTTCGGCGCCCTTTTTACTAACCAAAACAGCGATAGTTACACCTGGTTTAATCTAATCGCTTAAAATACCGGCGCTTAGACTATATCTTCGCTTGCCCACGTCAAAGAACCGGTTATAATGCAAACCGCACACCGAAGCGGGTGTAGTTCAATGGTAGAACGAGAGCTTCCCAAGCTCTATACGAGGGTTCGATTCCCTTCACCCGCTCCAGATTTACCCTAACGTATTCATTCCTCAGCTTTTTTCTGATTCATACGTGACGGCGCTCGTGATCTTCCTACAAAGGGGTCATACAGCCGATGGCACAGCGTGATAATCTCTATCGACGTCCAAGCGGGATCTATGTTCTGCGGATCACCGTTCCGGTTCGTTATCGCGCCCTGATAGGGCAGCGTGAAATTCATGCATCTACCCGCACGACCCATCTTGCAAATGCCAGAGCTATTGCCGCGCGTTTGCTGGAGAAGTGGTATGTGTCTCTGGAAGAGTTCAGGCAAATGGATAAAGAGAAGATCAGGGGCAATGTCCTATTGTTGACTGGCGCAGGAAAAATCAGCCTGGCGTTGTTTTGCGATTCATTTGGGGTTGGGCTTGAGACTGTCGTCCAGCATCTTCTGGCAGCCAATGTGCCGCTGTATGCCCTTGTGTCGAACCAGCGTGGCTTTCTGATTGATGATTTCAGCAAGCTTGATCGTGACCCCGATACGCATGGGTTCGTTTTAAACAATCTTGCACATCATGGTGCCGAGGCCGCGGTAAATGGATATATGCAACTATACCAGCCGCAGTTTGCCCTTGTTGAATTACTGAACGGGCGAGAGGTTGAGGTCACGGCATTCAGGGCTAACAACGGCAATCCTCTTTCCCTATGGTTGTTGGATTTACCCGGGGTGACGCTGAATGCAAGTTCTTTGTTCATCAACAATGTGCAAGCTGAAAAACTGCGTTGCGTCTGGGATAGAGCGCTTGCGAAATCGGAATCGACATCAACCACCCCACCAAAAGTTTCTACAGTGCCATCAACAGCGCTTCCTGCGGTCGCTACCATGAATCCGTATTGCAATCCGATGTATGCCAGCATGACGGTTTCAGCAGTGCTGGAAGCGTTTCTGGTCTATAAAAATACGGGCGATATCAAGTTAGCCAGTGAGGAGAAAATTCGCTCCAGAATCGAGCATTTTACGGAGATTATGGGTGACATGTCCTTGGGTGAACTGGATCGTGAGGTCGTGAAGGATTACGTCAGCAAAATGCAAAAAATGCCCGGTAATTTGTATTTGATGCGGCGAAAATACAAGATTACCGACACGCACATGTTGATCGAAAAGGCGCTGGCTGATGGTCAGCCGGTAATGAGTCGAGACGCGATTGGCAGACATATTGAGTCACTGGGTTCGATGTTCAATTGGGCCAAGAGTGTGCGTTACCTGCTTGATAACCCAGCCGAGAATGTTTTGGCTCAGCGCCGCGTGATGGTGCGTGAGCAGGATCGCCGCGACCTCTTCACCGAGGATGAGTTATTGCGCATTTTCTCTGCTGACTGGTTTAAAAATGGTGCCGGAGCACCAAACCAATACGGACGTTACACGAGTTTTCGCTCGTTTCACTACTGGTTGCCCCTGCTGGCGTTATATGTCGGTGGGCGTATCAATGAGCTTTGCCAGCTTTATCTGGCGGATATTCGCGAAGATAAAAACGGTGTTGCCTATATTGATTTTAACCTCAATGCACCGGATAAGATGATGGATGAAGAGGCGCTGGCTGGCGGCGATAAATCGTTGAAGACAGTGAACGCTATCCGTCAGGTTCCAATTCATCCGCGACTTATCGAACTAGGGCTGCTGGAGTATGTAGATGCGTTGAAAGCTGCCGGGTATGATCGTCTTTTCCCTGAGTTGAAGCACAACAAAATCAAAGGATATCGTGCCGCCGCCTCAAAATGGTTTAACGAAAACTATTTTGGCAAAGTCCTCGGGTTTCCCCGTGACGGCAAGAAAACGTTTCATTCGCTGCGGCATACTTTCATCAACGCCGTAGACAAGTTTGAGACCAACGAACGCACGATTGCGCAGCTTGTTGGACATGTTCGCGGTAGCACCACCGCGATGACCACCTATCGTAAGGATGCCGATGTGGGAGAGCAACTAGGCGTGATTTCGCAGCTTCACTACAATTTGCCTGATATTGCGGAGTTTGATACCGAGGCGGGTATTAAGGCGGTCAACGACGCACGGCGTAGACATAAATCATAGGATGTGCCAAACGCGCCAGGAAGCCCTCTGGCGCGTTTTTTATCAAGGTTAGTGGTAATTATGGTGCAGAATTTGCGGCGCTTTCGTAGCTCGACTGGCGCAGCTAGATGAATCAGATGTAACTTTCAACAAGCAGCCTCTTTCGCAACATTTAAACAACTAGCGGAGTATGGATGTTAATGGCGACCTACAGACAAATTGCCGATGATGTTAAATCCCGGACGGGGAAAGCAGTCAAAACATGCTGGATCGCTCATGTTAAGTCATTGCATGGGCTAACCCGTAGCGTGTCACCTAACCGGATTAGCACCGAAAGCCGGATTTATCCTTGCCCTGATAAATGGGTTGCGGAGATCGAGCAATCAATGAGAAATCTGGGCGAGCTTTAGCTTTACCGTGCCGCTTAACTTTTGAGCCTGTTTGGCTCTATAAGGATTGCCACGTCGTAGTGGAAGTTTTTGAACGCAATGCCTGAGAGGGGGGCTTCCAAACCTAGGAGATCCACTTTTTCGCAGCAGATTTATCCGGCTGCATTTACACCGCGAACCGTTGAAGGTTAACAGCTATCGGTTAAGGTTTGTGTGTTGCGAAGGTGAGAAGAACGGCAGACTTACTCCTGAAAGGAACAGTTTATACAACGAGCAAGAGAAAAGTGTAATTGTTAAAAATGTTAAAACATAAAGTGTTCTTTAAGATGTTAATCCTTCCTCGGGGGGAAGCCGGACATATCAACCCTAAGGCCATCTGAGAAGATAGCCTGTAGGTTTGCTCGGTTCCCCTTGCCAGATGAAGATCAAGTCTTCCTCGTGGTGTGACGACCTTTCTTGAAAGATGCATTATGCGCAAAAGAAGCTACTCAAGAATCCGCCGATAGCTACTTTCACCCTCTGCTTGGCTGCATCAAACGCTTGCGCGCCCTACCTACCACAATCAACGTTACGCAGAGTTCCCATCCTGACGTTTTCCGCTAAACAGCGGTGAAGCTCCACTTACCCGGACCGGTTTACCGCATGAGGTAGGTGTCAGGAGAGAAGCTAGCACATCATCATTTTAAAGAAAAGGCATATATATCATATAGCTGCGTTCATATTCTGAACGCAGCTATCGATGTTAACCTAAGGGTATGAGAAAACTGTCATTTTTCATATTCAGAAAGGGCTTCGACTCTTTTGTGGCATTCAAGGCAAAGCACATAATATTATTGATGGGTGGGAAGTGCATTCAACGCGCTGGGAAGCCCTGTGGTGAGTTTTTTGTCAGGAGTGGATGATTTACTGGTTCGAGATTTGTGGCACTATTTCGATGCGTCAGGTAAAGGCTGACGAAATAAACATACTAAGCTGCGTATCTTTCACAAACGTGGTGACATCTGGCTCTGACAGGTATTGGGGGACGCATGAAGCGTAAACATTGGATAAGCGTGAAAACGCATCAGAAGTTAAATAGCGTCCGTGGTGAGTTTGTGAACTGGACAGGCAGGGAGTGGAAACATCCGTTTTCCAGTTTTGTTTTGCAGGTGTCTGGATTTTTCATGTTTGTTGTTCTCGGTGCTACATCCCTGCTTTTTGGTATTGGTTCACATAAAAATGCCTATCCGAAATTATATCCGAACAATGAAAAGCGCAGACCAATTCGCTTTAAGTATTCTTTGACTTTATTTGTTGAAGAGAAGGGATGGATTTTATCTGTTATGTTCGCGCTTTTGTTTGTTTCGGTCATCGAACCATTCAATCCATATTTTTTCACTTCGCCACTAATTTACTACAGCATCAATGGCGCTGCGTTAGTTGTGGGCGGGTTGTGCGGGGTATTTGTCTGTATGAGACTGTTTAGCTGGATGAGAGAACGCACTATTTGGCTATCGGAATGGCAACGTAGATACCCTGACGATCACTAGCTTATGCATTCGGTTTTCTTAGCGATAGCGCCATCATCTTGCATCGTTTGTAACACCCAGGATACATATCTCGATTATTCAACAATCTGTTGCCAACAAACGACCGTTTTCCGGCATCTTCCAATCGCACTCTTTCACACTGTTGAAAAATTAGCCTTGGCTTTTCTGGCAGGCCATCCTATTTTCATCACCGTTTTCTGGCAGGGGCCTAATGAGGAAATGATTATGGCGATTTTTGGCTATGGACGAGTTTCGACATCGCAGCAGGATACTGAGAACCAACGGCTGGAACTTGAGCAGGCTGGATGGACGTTCGACTTTTGGTTTACTGATGTTGTTAGCGGGAAGGTTCCTGCGGTGCAACGCAAAGCGTTTTCTGAAATGCTCAGCAAAATCCGCGATGGTGAAACGTTGGTAGTTGCAAAACTTGACCGTCTTGGACGTGATGCAATTGACGTCCTGCAAACGGTAAGGGCGCTGGCTGACCGTAATATCAAGGTCATTGTCCACCAGCTTGGCGCGACTGATCTCACTTCCGCAGCGGGTAAACTTCTGTTATCGATGCTAGCAGCGGTTGCGGAGATGGAGCGCGATCTTTTGATTGAACGAACTCAAGCGGGGCTGTCACGAGCAAAAGCTGAAGGTAAGAAGCTGGGCAGACCGTCGAAAATCGCCCCTGAAGCCCGTAGGGCGATCATAGAGAAAAAGAGTAGTGGAACCAGTGTCAGTGCGTTAGCGCGCGAATATGGCGTTTCTAGAGCTACTATAGCTACGTTGCTGGAGTAAATGTCATTTCAAGTAGTGTTGACTTGCACTGCTTTATTTTTATCCGATGTCAATCGCTGCCTTTAACTATCTGTTGACAGCATTTATTATTTGCACATCAACGAATTGCTTGGAATTTTGAAAATGTCAAAACAGTCCTTCACAGCAGCCCAACGAGAAGCTATTTGGCTCGCACATTCAAAAAAATGTGCATACACGCGTGAACTATTGGATATCAGTAATTTTCATATCGATCACATTATTCCTGAGACGCTCAATTCTAATCCAAAATTACGATCTGATACCCTAAGGAAACTTAACTTATCACAGGATTTCGACCTTTTGGGATGGGAAAACCTGCTTCCATGTCGTCCCGGTGCTAACCTCCAAAAATCAGCAGAAGTGTTTGAACCAGCCCATACCCACTTTTTTTTAGGGGTGGCTGCATCAAAAAAAACAGATGTTGTTGATCATTTAAAAATAATTGAGCATAGAAAAAATCGAGGCCGTGCGCTAATTCTCTTGCAACAGTGCCTAGAGCGTGGAGAGCTTACGGCCGTGGAAATCGCTCAAGTATTGGAGCAATACAGAGAAGAGCCAGAGGCCATTTTTGAACTTCTTCAAGGAATGCAATTTACGGATGAAGATGAAATCACAGTTATTTCTAGAGCAGATATAGAAACATTACGCAATCGGTCCGTTCGCTTAGGTGAAAATAATCATATAAACGGTGTAACCCTCACTAATGACGACGATGTAGAGCGTTTTGTTAGCACTTGTAGGGAATACGATGAGGCGCTATCGCAAGGATTTTATGCAAAAACTACTTTCGATATGAAGATGGCTTCATGGTTTGAGCATCAATGTGGGCTTCTTAGCGCGCTTGAGGCAGCTGATAGTCCTGAAAGAAGTTTTGTTGCAAATCCAAGGGTTAGTGTTATTGACCTTTCATTGATGCCATTTTATCTCTTCCCTAATCTTAGTGATGTCGCTGACTCAATCGAATCCAATATAAGCTATCAAGATAAGGTTGATGATGGGACTTTAACTATAAAGAGAGTATCTCAAAATCTGCTTCGTATAGAGTCGAGCAGTATGGGGCAGCAACTCATTGAGGTAATCCGTGCAGACTTTAATAGTGATGGTATCGAGGACATTCTATTATTTGAATATTGCTATGCGACGGAAGGAACTCTTGGTTTTGGGGGCGTGAAAATGATTACGCGCTTTAGTTCAACCGGGATGTTTGAATTAATTTCCACACCGACGCCTTGTGATTGTTGATTTTGAATTGTTTGGCAGTAGAAATTTTTGTCGGTGCCCTTCGATTAAATTATAATTCGGTGGCTCAGGTTCGATTGATAATAATTATGAATCTGAGCATTTGAAATACTTCCAGTATTGCCGCTACGTCGATGCTGATTTTGTTCATTGTTGAAAAATGAAATAAATCGCATTTACGCACAGAATACTGAAAGCTAAAATATCAAAGTGATTAAATGTAGGTATTAGAAATTTTTCATGCAGTTAGTGTAAATAAATGCTGCTGAAACCTGAGCATCTTGTTTCGGGTGTTCATATACGTAATCAACGAAGGTCTTATAGAGCGTAATCATCTGAGGAGTGACTTCGGACTTGCCATTCATATTATCGAGACGCTGATAATAGTCTGCTTTGGCCATCCCTCCGTTTCGGCCTTCGGTTACGTTTGCAGTAAATTGAGCCATACCCATGCACATTTGATCTTTATGGTTATTTGTTTTATCCGGGTGGATAGCACCTTCTAGCACTTTATCACCGCTGATGGCATGTTGTGCCCACATTGAATTGTTGGCGATAAACTTTTTGGAGCCTGTGGCAATACCATATTCGATGCGAATGCCGTTATCGTGATAGCTACCGTCAGCATCTTTAGTCGCTAGCTTCAGAGATATGCGGCAACCGGGGAGCATTTTGTGTTCTTGCACCGAGGTAATAACGGTGTCCGTATCGCAATCAGCAAAGCTGTATTCGGGGTTAACGTAAGTGTTATTTTTGATGAGCAGCCCGGTAAGGCCGTTTTTATAGCCTTTTGCCGGCAGCGTTTTGAAGGCGCTGCGATCACCCTTTTTGATCGCTTCCCGGAAGTGATCCATCCCAATACGGGTTGCCAGTTGATCAATGCTCTCTGCTGCATAAGATGCAGATGACGCAGCGATTAACATAATGGTCAGCACAGACTTGGCTGAAAAACCGGGCTTACTAAGCCGTGTTTTTGACATGTTTTATCCCTCAGAATCCACCCCAGCGGTGTCAGTTATCGCATCATAGACCATTGATTTAAAATGTCACTATTGGAGCGTGGCTCTTTAGTGGACATCTGCGCAAATTCAGGGCATGAAAATGACCCTGAGAAAACTGTTTGGACAACGAGTAAAAGAGCTGCGTATAGCGACCGGAATGAGTCAGGAAGCCTTTGCCGATCGGTGTGGGTTTGCTCGTAGCTATATGAGCCGCATTGAACGCGGTGGCTCTAATGCGTCTTTGGATGCGATTGAGGTGCTGGCTTATGCTCTGAGTGTTGAGCCGTGGCAACTGTTGGTGTCTGATTCATCTGAAGATAACGACCCTGAACTGTTGGTTCCATACGCGGCCGATGGTTCCTGTTTTCACCCCGGTTTGGCGAGCACCCGTGATGGTTCGTTTGGCGTAGGTGATAAAACGGCTCAGAAGCGTTTTGGCACTTTTGCCGAGGCTCTTGAGTATCTCCGTAGCATGGAGACAGCAAAATGGCGTAGGCCTAATCCTAGCGGCAACTGGGGTATTGTTTCGGCAGTGCGGTGGGACAAACTGAGAAAGTGACGTAAGTGTAAGTTTATAAATTCTGGGTGCTGTGTTAATGAACAGTATTCTTTGGCAGAAGGTGAGCCTTCTTTGAATCAGTCTCACTCTTCTGTAAGAGTCGACTAAACATCAAGAACCAGGTGCGTTACGTAGGCGTTACAGTGGCGTTTCACTTCTGCAATGGAGAGCGTTTTTGAAAAATAATCGTTTAATATCATATAGTTTACTAACCTGCCTGAGTGATCTTGAATTACTGTCGCTTCATTCCGAAATTTTAACGCAGTTGCGTTTGAGAGGTATCATTCGCACTAAGAACAATCCTGTAGGTGACTATGCCGAATGGCTAGTTTCTAAGGCGTTATGTATGACTCTTCTCAGCAATTCATCTGCTGGTGCTGACGCCATCGACACTGATGGCAAGAAGGTTCAGATCAAAGCGAGGAGAGTCACGCCGGATAATCCTTCCCGACAACTGAGTGCATTGCGTAACTATGAAGCTGCCGATTTTGATTATTTGATAGCCGTTATTTTCGATGAAACTTACAACGTTCTTGATGCCTACAAAATCCCACATGAAGTAATACGAGATTACGCTCGGCATAGTGATCACGTTAACGCACATATCGTTAACCTCAAGGGCGCGATTCTTACTGATCCCCGAGTCAGTTCCATCAAAGAAGACTTGATTGTCAGGAGTTCAGCTTCAGCCAATGAAGCGCCTATGCAAACCCTTCCACCCGAACCTATGGAAGAGGTTTTGAATCAACAAGAGAAGATAACGAGTAGTGTTACCCTGGTCAGACTCCTTAAGACTATCGGGATGGAGTGCTTCGTAAACTACTACCATCATTTTGCCGATTCAAATTTATCAAGCGCTGATATCATTGAGCAAATGCACTCACGTGAGGGGTATACAGAGAAAAGTTGCCGGGGCCGTCTCGGTAAAGCGCGAAAAGTGATCAGGGATGGTTTAAGTATTAAAGCTTTGACGTTGATCGCTGACTCTGGGCGAATACAAGATTCTGTCAGAGGTGACGCGCTAAAACTTATCAGCGTTCTGGAGTGAAGCGGTTTGCAAAACATTGTAGTTCCTCCAACAAAACCCTCCTACAATGCGTCAAGTTTTTGCTAATAAATCCATGGGATTACGAGAACTTTGGAGCGGGGGCGATTTCCCTTCACACCCTGCGGCTCTCTGTTCTACGGAATTTAGAGGCGCGAAGCAGAGAGTAGCAATCTGGACTCTGCAGAGAGTTGCCCAACTTGTGGGATCTCTTTTTCACGCCTAATTTTCCAGCTGCTTTCCTCATAACTTGAGGTTATTTCCCTTTGCCCATTTTCTTAACCTGCTGCAGGCGTTGTAGTAGGGAGAAGATGTATTGAAAGAAATCATTCTTCCCATAGTCCATTTGCCATACCAAGATTTTCCATACAGGTCATCGTCAGAGCGCTTATTGATAAGTTCAACGATTTCGTTTTTAGCATCCTGTAATTGGCTTCTTAGCGAGCCTAAATCCAAATCGCTGTAGTCGCGATAAAACTTTTGGGCGAGAAGACCAAGCTGATTCCACTTGTAACCCGTTTCTGGGAAATCAATCGGCTTTTCCGCTTCATCAAGCGTTATCCATTTGATAACTAATTTATTCCAGCCGAGTAAATAGGCGATAAGATTGCAAACACTCATCACTGAGCCTTTTGCATGTCCTTCCATTGATTCATCTGACGCTAATTCTGGCGGAATCCGTGCGAGGTAACCTGATAATTTATTGAAGTTTTTATCAATTTCGGCCAGAAGTTCTGATTTAGTTTGAGGCACACCCATGAGAATTCCCTCTCCGGTTGTTGGGATATCCAGCTAGTTTGGCAATGGAGGGGGGGATGCGAGCATTTTATTGAAAAGATGTGAGAGAAAACTGATTATTAATCTGATCGTTTAGCGAATAATTCGGGATAATATTTCTGGAATATTCAATGGATGATCCCAGTATCTGGATTTGAAACTCCGATTAACATAATATATGTTTTTTCGAATATATTTTAGTCCACCAGTAAGCGGTGTAAGCGACTAAGTCGTGATTACGGAGAACATAATGACATTAACTTCCCTGCAACTCTTCAAAAATCTGTCCGATGAAACTCGTCTGGGCATTGTGTTGCTGCTCAAGGAAATGGGGGAGCTGTGCGTGTGCGATCTCTGCACAGCGCTGGATGAGTCACAGCCCAAGATCTCTCGTCATCTGGCAATGCTAAGGGAAAGTGGACTTTTGCTGGATCGCAAGCAGGGGAAATGGGTTCATTACCGCTTATCTCCACATATTCCTTCATGGGCGGCTCAAGTTATCGAGCAGGCCTGGTTAAGCGAACAGGACGACGTTCAGGCCATTGCCCGTAAACTGACATCAGCCAACTGTTCTGGTAGCGGTAAGGCTATTTGCATCTAAAAAATTTTCCTTAACATATATGATTTTTCGAATGTAATCTGCAAAAAATGAAAATGTTAACGGTATATGACCCGGTTCTGGCGGCACAACCCACAGGCGTCGGCAAACTCAGGCAACTCACAGGTTAATCTTTAAATTATACAGGGCGGCATTGCTGCTTTGTCAGGAGGTTTTATGTTACTGGCCGGAGCAATTTTTATCCTGACCATTGTGTTGGTTATCTGGCAGCCGAAGGGGTTAGGGATTGGCTGGAGCGCCACGCTGGGTGCCATATTGGC
>NZ_JBLWEX010000203.1:0-16073 GCF_048323875.1 Yersinia sp. LJYL362 | reverse complement strand
GAGAGGACATGTTTTACTCCAGGTCGGATTAAAAAAAGCGTTCAAGGTTACCATTTTCTCAGACTCAGCATTGAAACGGCAATCACTAAAACCAAATGAGCTATAACTTCCATATTTATAACCAATGGAATCTGCTGATTTTCAGAATAAAGCTATAGTACTCACGCTGACAGAGCATTAATCTCCACTACCCATTGTCAGTCATAGTGCGCAAGAGTAGTGGAAGTCGCGCTGACGCAATAGCTATTAATGCAATTGCTGTAATGTAGCAATAAATACCCCATAACCACAGGAAGAAAGTGTTATGAAAATTCGTACATCAATGATTGCACTGAGCCTTACAGCATTACTTAGCGGCTGCCAAAATATGAATACCGATGGCTTGATGCAGTCCGGTGCTCAGGCCTTTCAGGCAGCAACCCTGAGTGATGCTGATGTCAAAAACCTCAGTGAGAAATCATGTGCGGAAATGGATCAAAAAGCCCAAATCGCCTCCGCTGATAGCGATTATGGCAAACGTCTGGCTAAAATCTCGGCCGCATTGGGTGATAACATCAATGGTACCCCAGCAAACTATAAGGTTTACGTCACTAAAGATGTGAATGCCTGGGCGATGGCAAATGGCTGTATCCGTGTTTACAGCGGCCTGATGGATATGATGACCGACAATGAAGTGGAAGGCGTGCTCGGCCATGAAATGGGCCATGTGGCATTAGGGCATACCCGCAAAGCCATGCAAGTGGCCTACGGTACCACAGCGCTGCGCACTGCGGCTGCCTCTGCTGGTGGTATTGCCGGGCAACTGTCGCAGTCTCAGTTGGCCGATATTGGCGAGAAACTGGTGAGTGCCCAATTCTCACAAAAACAAGAAAGTGAAGCGGATGATTACTCATTCGATCTGCTGAAAAAGCGAGGTATCAATCCAAACGGTTTAGTCACCAGCTTCGAAAAGTTAGCGACCATGGAGGCAGGCCGTACTAGCAGCATGTTTGACGATCACCCATCCTCACAGGCCCGCGCCGACCATATCCGCCAGCGTATTGCCGCCGAGAAATAAGAGTTACCACTAATACCTCATCTTATAAATACCCACGCCCACAGCAGGGGCGTGAGTTCTATAACTTATATACGAAAACAGCTACTCGTTATCCTCAGCCAGATTAATCTCGATCTGATCACCATTGATCCGTACGGGATAGGTGTTCAGATCGCGATCCCCCGGTTCGCGTAAGCATTGCCCGGTTCGAATATCAAACAGTGCGCCATGCAATGGGCACTCGATGGTTTCACCATCCATAAAACCCTGACTTAACAATGCATTGGCGTGGGGACAAATATCTTCCATTGCGAAATATTCCCCCTCCACCAGATAGATACCTATCCTTTTACCCTCAGCCTGAGCGGAGAAAGGAAAGTCCGGTTTGACGTAATTGACCTTACAAACAGTTAACCACCCCATTGAATTGCCTCCACCAACACAGCACAGATAAAATCACTTCTATCAGTGTGGTTGAGATTGAGCCAATCGCCAGTAGGTATAGAAACAAAAAGGGCAAACCTGAGTTTGCCCTTTTTGTGATGTTAATCAGCAGCTAATACTTATTCATCTTCAAGATAAGTATAACCATACAGACCGGCTTCAAACTCTTCCATAAACTGAGCTTGTAACTCAGTGTCCAGATCCGTTTCTTTCACTTGATCAGAGAACTGTTTTAGCAATTTCTCAGGGTTCAACTGAACGTATTCCAGCATATCTGCGACGGTATCACCTTCGTCGGTCTGTTCAAACTCAACCGTACCATCAGGGAAGACAAACACATCGACTGCCGCGGTATCGCCGAACAAGTTGTGCATATTGCCCAGGATTTCCTGATAGGCTCCGACCATAAAGAAGCCTAGTAGCGGTGGGTTTTCTGCATCATACGGTGGCATTGGCATGGTGGTTGCCACACCATCGCCATCGATATAATGATCGATAGTCCCGTCGGAATCACAGGTGATATCCAATAACACCGCACGGCGCTCAGGTGGCTTATCTAACCCTTCCAATGGCAATACCGGGAAGAGTTGATCGATACCCCACGCATCCGGCATTGACTGGAACAACGAGAAATTGACATACAGCTTGTCAGCCATACGTTCTTGCAGCTCATCAATGATGGGCCGGTGTGCACGGTTGCTCGGATCCAACTGCTTTTGGATCTCGTTGCAAATACTCAAATACAGTTCTTCAGCCCATGCCCGTTGCGTCAGTTCCAACATGCCATGAGCATACTGGGTATGAACATCGTGCAAGTCCATCTGGCTATCGTGTAGCCATTCGCGCAGAGAGCGACGATTTTCTGGCTCTTGCATTTCCAACCAGGTGTCCCACAAGCTTTCCAGTGCGCGTGGTGCATCGGCTGCTGGCGGTTGCGGCTCATTAAACTCATTACGTTCCACGCCGATAACATTGGAAACCAGCACGGTATGATGTGCGGTAACTGCACGGCCCGACTCAGTAATCACGGTTGGGTGCGGTAAGCCATGTTCATTACAAGCATCACCAATCCCCCAGATAACGTTATTGGCATATTCATTCAGGCCATAGTTAACTGAGCAATCCGATTGGGAACGGGTTCCTTCGTAATCCACACCTAAACCGCCGCCGACATCGAAACACTGGATATTGACGCCCAGTTTGTGGAGTTCCACATAGAAACGGGCAGATTCACGTACGCCAGTGGAGATATCACGAATGTTGGACAGTTGAGAGCCTAAATGGAAATGCAGCAGTTGCAGGCTTTCCAGACTATTGGCTTCGCGTAGCATATCAACCAACTGCAACACCTGAGTCGCGGACAAACCGAATTTGGATTTCTCACCGCCGCTTGCCTGCCATTTGCCGGAGCCTTGTGAAGCCAGACGCGCGCGGACACCCAAGCGCGGGACGACGTTCAGGCGCTCGGCCTCTTCCAGTACCATTTTGATTTCTGACATCTTTTCGATGACCAGATAAACCTTATGGCCCAGTTTTTCGCCGATCAATGCCAAGCGGATATATTCACGGTCTTTATAGCCATTACAAACGATGACTGAGCGAGTCATACCGGCATGTGCCAGAACCGCCATCATTTCGGCTTTAGAACCGGCTTCCAGCCCTAACGGCTCACCAGAATTAACCAGTGACTCAATAACCCGGCGATGCTGATTGACTTTAATTGGGTAAACCAAAAAGTAATCGCCTTCATAACCAAACGACTCACGTGCACGTTTAAATGCGCCATTAATTGAGCGCAGGCGATGCTGTAAAATTTGCGGGAAACAGAATAACGCAGGCAGACGTTGCCCCTGCTCAAGCTGCATCTTTTTGACCAATTCAGCTAGATCGACACGTGCCTCACGGACATCCGGATCAGGACAAACACTGATATGACCGAGCTCATTGACGTCATAATAGTTGCCACCCCAGTAGGCGACGTTATACGTGCTCAGCATCTTGCTGGCATTACGATCATTCATGGCAACCTCCTGCATGGAGCGTAAAGAAACATGTGCGCCCGCAGCTGACGGACGGCCAATCAAGTTATCATCAGACATAATTCGCCTCTATTGCGATACTGACGATAAAGTCAGCCACTATCGCAGCTACAACCAACAAGGACAACCGCGTGAATGCCAAATTGGCAGAATATTACGCTGGAAAGCGCGATCCACGAGCGGTTTATCTCAGCTATTCATTACCCAAAACAGGGTAAAACACGTTTAAATGAAAAATACGTTTGACTGTAAATACGTATTGAGATTTTGTGAATCGGATTAGCCGCAAAGTCCTCAAGCTAGCCAGACTCGGTGCGTTAGGCGGTAATTAACCGGCCCGCGAATCCTGCGTCGCACCCATGTGGGTGTAACATCGCCTTGATGGTGTACAAGAAAGGAAGGTTGCAAGGGGGGATTGAACGTCAGAACGACGCAGCTGTTGATGTGCAGCAACCAGTAGACAACGGATCATTAATCCAACCACCTCCACGCATGCCGTTCGTGATGAACGGACAAGACTCAATATAATAGACATAGGTAACAGAACGATGACGCTGCCATTTTAGTGATCATCGTAACGATGCGCTCATAAGATTGAGTGCCATCACTCAGTGCGAAACACTAAAAATCTCACAATGCGCTAATGTCATCTTCTGCCATCTTCATCATTGCGTATCAAATAAGCTGCGCGCGCAGTTTATACCTATAACGCGAGTAAAATGCAAAATGAAAATGGCCTGCAAGTGTATCAAGCGGTAAATAAATCAACTGACAACCAAAGTAAGAAATATCTTGATGCAAAAAGGGCTGGCATTAATAGCAAAAGCTGACCTAAAATAGACGTCCAGATGTTAATACATCCATCCATTTTAATTGCTAGAATGTCTGTGTCGTTATAATAATTATGACGGACTTCTAAAGGGATAGACTGCTAAAGGCTTTGCCTAAAGGGGCGTTGTAAAGCGCAATGCAACAAAAAGCCCATTCAAACAACGGGTTTGGTTGCTTGACTTCAATGCTATGCAGTGACATTTCACTTGTATTCAAGGTAAAGAAAACAAATGGCTAAACACCTATTTACGTCGGAATCGGTTTCCGAAGGACATCCTGACAAAGTTGCCGATCAGATTTCCGATGCTGTACTTGACGCAATTCTTGAACAAGATCCAAAAGCACGTGTTGCCTGCGAGACCTATGTCAAAACGGGTATGGTATTGGTTGGTGGTGAAGTCACCACTAACGCGTGGGTAGATATCGAAGAGATCACCCGTCGTACTGTGCGCGAAATCGGCTATGTTAATTCTGAGATGGGTTTTGACGCTAACTCTTGTGCCGTTTTGAGCGCAATTGGTAAACAGTCCCCTGATATCAACCAGGGTGTTGACCGTGCAGATCCACTGGAGCAAGGTGCAGGTGACCAAGGTTTAATGTTCGGTTACGCCACCAACGAAACCAGCGTTTTGATGCCAGCGCCCATTACTTATGCTCACCGTTTGGTTGAGCGCCAGGCTGCTGTCCGTAAAAATGGCACTTTGCCGTGGCTACGCCCAGATGCAAAAAGCCAGATTACTTTCCAATATGATGGTGGCAAAATTGTTGGTATTGATGCGGTAGTTCTGTCAACTCAGCATTCAGATGATATTAGCCTGACAGATTTACAAGAAGCGGTGATGGAAGAGATCATCAAGCCGGTTCTGCCAGCCGAGTGGCTCACGGCGACGACTAAATATCACATCAACCCAACCGGCCGTTTTGTTATCGGTGGCCCAATGGGTGACTGTGGTCTGACCGGTCGTAAAATTATCGTTGATACCTACGGCGGCATGGCACGTCATGGTGGCGGCGCATTCTCGGGTAAAGATCCATCCAAAGTGGATCGTTCTGCTGCCTATGCTGCTCGCTATGTGGCAAAAAATATCGTTGCGGCTGGTCTGGCTGATCGTTGCGAAATTCAGGTTTCTTACGCTATCGGTGTTGCAGAGCCAACTTCCATCATGGTGGAAACATTTGGTACCGGCAAGATAGCGGAAGATAGATTGGTCGCTCTGGTGCGTGAGTTCTTCGAACTACGCCCTTATGGCCTGATTCAGATGCTGGATCTGTTGCATCCGATCTATCGCAAAACCGCCGCTTATGGTCACTTTGGTCGTGAAGAATTCCCTTGGGAAAAAACCGACAAAGCTGCCTTGTTGCGTGATGCTGCTGGTCTGAAATAACGTTTAGACGGTAAGATCTCAATAACAAAAACCCCGCCAGCCGGGGTTTTTTTATGCTTGATTTTTATGACTGCCGATAACGCTCAATCAAGCTGAATATTGCCATTCCTGCCACCATCGCGGCGGCAAAGATAATACCTTTGTACATCCCCGCGCCCAGTAGTACCAATGCCGGCCCTGGGCATATCCCCGCAAGCCCCCAGCCAATACCAAATAACATACTGCCACCTATTAAACGGCGATCAATATGGGTGGATGTTGGTAATTGGAGAGGATATCCAAGCAAACTGGTTTTACGCTTTTTAGCCCAACCAAAACCGAGTGTTGCTACCACCACTGCACCGACTATCACCAGCGCCAGTGATGGGTCCCACAAGCCTCCAATATCGAGAAAACCAAGTACCTTAGCGGGATTCGCCATACCTGCGACTATCAGCCCCAGGCCAAAAACCAGCCCGGCAAGCAATGAGAAAAGTAAATTCATATTCCCTTCCTGACATCTAAGCGAATAGATGGCGAACAAGCCACACAGTTGCAAAACCGGTAAGCATAAAGCTCAGTGTCGCCAGCAATGAACGCGGTGAGAAACGCGCTAAGCCACAGACACCATGCCCACTGGTGCAACCTGCCCCATAACGAGTTCCGATCCCGACCAATAATCCAGCCACGATCAGAACCGGCAAATCAGCATCAATCTGGATCAACGGCAGATCGGTAAAAAGTGAATAAATGCCAGGGGCCATAATCAAACCGAGGAGGAAAGCAACGCGCCAGGAAATATCCCCCGCCTTTGGCGGCAATAATCCGCCTAAAATGCCGCTAATACCGGCAATACGGCCATTACAAAACCATAAAATTGTCACAGCAATACCCAATAACACGCCACCAGCCAGTGCACTGAAGGGAGTGAAATTAGCCCAATCGATAGTCATGCGCCCTCCTTCTCTTGTGGGCAATAAAGCTGATACAGCACTTCAAGCAGTGCCAATACTTTACTATCAGCGATCGAATAAAATATGCGTTTCCCTTCTCGGCGGGTGTTCACCAGCCCATCACTACGCAGTACAGCAAGTTGTTGCGAGAGCGTCGGTTGGTGAATACCCAGAGCCTCTTCCAGTTCGCCGACCGCCTTTTCTCCCTGACTCAGTTGGCACAGCAACAACAACCGATCTTCATTTGATAATATTTTCAGCACATCACAAGCCTGCCCTGCCGCATATCTCATCAGATCCATACTGATGGTTTTATCGTTATTCATATGCATCTCTAATGCTTATATTTCATTATATATTTTTATATTATATATATTAGCATAATGATCAATCGAAAATTGTCCGACCTACTGGCTTGCATCTGGTTATCTGCCGTTTTATTCTTCCGCGATATGAGTTCATTAAGAATCCCCATCGCGCTACAGCAAGCAGTTATGCGCTGTTTGCGCCATAAATTGCAGCTGGCAAATCAGCATCTTGGCACCGACTATCCGGAGCCGAAAATCAACTATCATCAACGTGGTACCAGCGCGGGCAGCGCCTATCTGCAATCCTTCGAAATTCGTCTCAATCCAGTATTATTACTGGAAAATCAACAGCCTTTTATTGATGAAGTGGTGCCTCACGAATTGGCCCATTTACTGGTTTATCGCCAATTTGGTCGCGTTCCTCCGCATGGTAAAGAGTGGCGTTGGATGATGGAGCATGTATTGCAAGTCCCAGCCAGCCGTACGCATCAGTTTGAAGTCACCTCGGTGCGCAGTAAGACTTTTAATTATCAGTGCAAATGCCAGCAACACGCCTTAACTATTCGCCGCCACAATAAAGTTCAGCGCGGTGAGAGCGAATACCGCTGTCGCGAATGCGGTGAAAAACTGCAATTTGTCACGACAAAAAGCTGTTAGAAATTAACGTTAGTTGTTATAAAACAGCAGGTTAATTTGCCATTCATAAATATTATCTATAACCTGCCTGTTTTTCATTATCAGGCTGTTTTGAGATATGTTACGCAAACTTCTATTCCTGCTGGTTTTGTCCTCTCCCCTACTCCCACTATCCGGTTACAGCCAAAGCATTAATAACTTTTCTCAGGCTAAAGCCGTTGCTGCGAAAATTAATCAGGATGCCCCCGGCAGCTTTTATTGTGGTTGCAAAATTGACTGGCAAGGTAAAAAAGGGGTTCCGGATCTGAGAAGTTGCGGCTATCAACCTCGTAAAAATGCTCAACGTGCCGCGCGGATTGAATGGGAGCATGTCGTCCCAGCCTGGCAATTTGGCCACCAGCGTCAGTGCTGGCAGCAAGGCGGGCGCAAAAATTGCACCAAAGATCCGGTCTATCGCCAAATAGAAACTGACCTGCATAATCTGCAACCCGCTATTGGCGAGGTGAATGGTGACCGCAATAACTTCATGTATTCCCAGTGGAATGGCGGCAACGGTCAATATGGTCAATGCGAGATGAAAGTCGACTTCAAAAATAAGTTGGCTGAACCCCCTGCGCGCTCACGTGGTGCAATTGCCCGTACCTACTTTTATATGCGCGACCAATATCAACTTCGGCTTTCCAGCCAACAAAGCAAACTGTTCGAGGTGTGGAATCGTCAATATCCGGTGACAAACTGGGAATGTCTACGTGATGAACGGGTGGCAAAAGCACAAGGGAATCATAACCCTTATGTACAACGCGCTTGCCAGCAGCAAAAAGGCTAATCTAGTATACTGGTCAAAGTTTTCGTTTCAGGGCTCAAACAACTCATGCGCATACCTCGCATTTATCACCCGCAGCCTTTGCAGGCAAATACCGAATTGGCGCTCAGTGATGAAGCAGCCAATCATGTCGGCCGCGTGCTGCGAATGACTGAAGGCCAAAGTCTGCAATTATTTGATGGCAGTAATCAGGTTTTCGCAGCTGAAATTATCCGTGTGGATAAAAAAAACCTGATTGTTCGGTTGGCCGAAGGGCAGTTGGAAGACCGTGAATCCCCCTTAAATCTACATTTAGGCCAAGTCATTTCCCGTGGGGAAAAGATGGAGTTTACGGTTCAGAAATCCATTGAACTGGGTGTCGATGTGATTACTCCGCTGTTTTCCGAGCGCTGCGGCGTTAAGCTGGATGGCGAACGTCTGGCAAAGAAAATTCAGCAGTGGCAGAAGATTGCTATTGCGGCCTGTGAGCAATGCGGGCGCAATAAGATCCCGGAGATCCGCGAAGCAATGCAGCTATCTGAATGGTGTGCAGAGCAAGATGACAGCCTTAAGTTGAATCTGCATCCGCGTGCCAGCAACAGCATTAACACCCTCCCTTCGTCACTCAACAAAGTACGTCTGTTGATTGGCCCGGAGGGCGGCCTCTCTGCTGATGAAATTGCCATGACCTCACGCCTTGGATTTACTGATATCCTGCTAGGGCCGCGAGTGCTGCGTACCGAAACTACCGCTCTTACCGCAATCACTGCTTTGCAGGTGCGGTTTGGCGATCTGGGATAAAATTCGTTCCCGTTAGGAGAGAAGAATGATCAAGCTCGGCATCGTAATGGACCCAATCTCGTCCATCAATATCAAGAAAGACTCCAGCTTCGCTATGCTGTTGGAAGCACAGCGCCGTGGTTGGGAACTGCATTATATGGAGATGGGTGATCTTTACCTGCGTGGTGGTGATGGCCGTGCCCGTACCCGCCTGCTGAGTGTGAAACAGGATAAAAACGACTGGTTCAGTTTTGGTACAGAGCAAGACATCCCGCTGCATGCTCTTGATGTCATTCTGATGCGTAAAGATCCGCCGTTTGATACTGAGTTCATCTACGCCACCTATATTCTGGAACGTGCGGAAGATAAAGGCACGCTGGTGGTGAATAAACCACAGAGCCTACGCGACTGTAACGAAAAGCTGTTTACTGCGTGGTTCCCTGAATTAACGCCAGATACACTGGTCAGTCGTAGCAAAGACCACATCCGCAAGTTCCATCAGGAACATGGCGATATCATTCTAAAACCTCTGGATGGTATGGGCGGCACATCAATATTCCGCGTGAAACAGGATGACCCTAACCTGTCGGTTATTATTGAAACGCTGACCGAGTTGGGCAGCCGATTCTGCATGGCGCAAAACTTCCTGCCAGCGATTAAAGAAGGCGATAAACGCGTGTTGGTGGTGGATGGTGAGCCGGTGCCTTACTGCCTGGCACGTATTCCGGCGCAAGGCGAAACTCGCGGTAACTTGGCAGCCGGTGGCCGTGGAGAAGCCCGCCCACTGAGTGAAAGTGATTGGAAAATTGCCCGCGCTGTTGCACCGGTACTGAAGCAAAAAGGCTTGGTTTTTGTCGGTCTGGATATCATCGGCGATCGCCTGACTGAAATTAACGTGACTAGCCCGACCTGCATACGCGAAATTGAAGCCGCTTTCCCGGATGTATCAATTACCGGCATGCTGATGGATGCAATCGAAGTGCGGTTAGCAAACAAATAACCAAAAAATGACTTGAGCGCCGCTTACTGCGGCCTCATAAAAGTAAGGCCCTGGGATGGGCCGAGTCATGAACACAGCTAACAACCCTACAGCTTCAAGGGCGAAGGGGAGCCGTGACTTTATTCGCATTTATCCGCATACTGACAAGAGTTTATCCCTTAACTCAGCGAATCCTCTATATAACATAATGAATTTACAGCATCATTTTCTTATAGCTATGCCTTCACTTCAGGACCCCCACTTTATGCGCTCGGTTATCTATATCTGTGAGCATAATAAAGAGGGTGCCATGGGTTTGGTGATTAACAAGCCGATGGAACAGTTCACTGTAGAAACTGTACTGGAAAAACTAAAAATCAATCCAACACCACGAGATCCCTCGATTCGGCTGGATAAAGCGGTATTGGCGGGTGGCCCGCTGGCAGAAGATCGTGGTTTTATCCTGCATTCGCCACAGGAAGGTTTTGGCTCCAGCATTCCTATTTCACCAGATACCATGATAACGACCTCTAAAGATGTACTGGAGACGTTAGGAACACCAGAACAGCCGAAAAACTTGTTGGTAGCCCTGGGGTATGCGGGTTGGCAGCAGGGGCAGTTAGAACAAGAACTGCTGGATAACGCCTGGCTGACCATTGAAGCAGATACGCATATCCTGTTTAACACCCCGATTGCTGAGCGCTGGCAAGCTGCGGCCAATAGGCTGGGTATCAATATCTTTAATATCGCTCCGCAAGCAGGACACGCCTGATGGCTAATCGCACGATTGTCGCCTTTGATTTTGGTACTAAAAGTATCGGCGTCGCTATTGGTCAGGAAGTCACTGGCACCGCCCGAGCGCTAACCTCTTTTAAAGCTCAGGACGGCACGCCGGACTGGCAGAAAGTTGAAAAATTGCTGAAAGAGTGGCAACCAGATTTAGTCGTTGTTGGGCTGCCACTGAATATGGATGGCACCGAGCAGCCGCTAACGGCGCGCGCGCGCAGGTTTGCCAACCGCCTGCATGGCCGTTTTGGTGTACAAATTGCCTTACAGGATGAACGCCTCAGTACTGTCGAGGCTCGCGCTAATTTGTTTGACAGTGGCGGCTATCGCGCGCTGGACAAAGGCAGTGTCGACGCCGCCTCTGCGGTCATCATTCTGGAAAGTTGGTTTGATCAGCAAGCGGGCTAAGTCCGCTGCGTTTGGCTTTCTGCAAACAAATTCCTACGTTCTGTTTCCACAATCCTACCCAGCATTCCCTAAGTGGCATGGCACCCATGCCCGCACAATTGTATACTGGATGGATGCCAATCAGCGGCTCAAAATATTGCACACCCTTCACGGGTGTTTTTTACATTTATTGAGGTTTTCTCATGACAAAAGTAACTGTTGCTGCGACTCAAATGGCCTGTTCCTGGGACCTGCCTAAGAACATTGAAAATGCCGAGAAACTGGTACGTCAGGCTCATGCCAAGGGTGCACAAATCATCCTGATTCAGGAGCTGTTTGCCGCACCTTATTTCTGCATTGATCAAAACCCTGAGCACTATGCACTGGCCCAAGAGCTGGACAATAGCCCACTTATCCAACATTTCTCCAAGCTGGCAGCTGAGTTGGAAGTGGTATTGCCATTGAGTTTCTTTGAGAAAGCCAATAATGCCTATTACAACTCACTGGTCATGATTGATGCTGATGGCTCCGTGCTGGATGTGTACCGTAAAACTCACATTCCTAATGGCCCGGCTTATCAGGAAAAACAATTCTTTATCCCAGGCGATACCGGCTTTAAAGTCTGGCAGACCCGCTATGCCAAAGTCGGCGTCGGTATCTGTTGGGATCAGTGGTTCCCAGAAACTGCCCGTAGTCTGGCATTACTGGGGGCAGAAATCATTTTCTACCCAACCGCTATTGGATCTGAGCCTGCTTATCCTGACATCGATAGCCAGCCGCACTGGACTCGTGTTCAGCAAGGCCATGCAGCCGCGAATCTGGTACCAGTGATTGCTTCTAACCGTATTGGTACTGAGAAAAGCAAATATATCGATGGGTTGGAAATGACCTTCTACGGCTCTTCATTTATTGCAGACCAAACCGGCGCTCTGCTGGCTCAGGCCAACAAAACCGACGAGGCTGTGTTGGTTCACCAGTTCGATTTGCAGGAAATCGCTGCTCAGCGCGAGTCATGGGGCTTATTCCGCGATCGCCGTCCAGAAATGTATCAGGTACTTGCCACTTCTGACGGCAAAACCCGGAGATAATGTATGTCTGTTAAAAGCCCCGTGTTACAAAGCACTGTGTCACAAGCCCTGCCGGGTACTCCGCAGCAGGATGGTTTCTTTATGCCAGCCGAATGGGCAAAGCAAGATGCCGTCTGGATGTTATGGCCATATCGCCAAGATAACTGGCGTGGTAAGGGGATTCCCGCTCAGCAGACTTTTGCCAAAGTAGCGGAAGCCATCAGCCGTACAACCCCAGTATTTATGGGGGTTCCCGCCGAGTTTATGGCGCAGGCCAAAACAACCCTACCGGCCAGTGTCACACTGGTAGAAATGGCAAGCGATGATGCCTGGATGCGTGATACTGGCCCGACTATGGTCA
The DNA here is from genome assembly GCF_048323875.1 of Yersinia sp. LJYL362. Lineage (NCBI taxonomy): Bacteria > Pseudomonadati > Pseudomonadota > Gammaproteobacteria > Enterobacterales > Yersiniaceae > Yersinia > Yersinia sp. LJYL362. Next base: position 3,300 of record NZ_JBLWEX010000203.1, on the reverse strand, counting down.
TCAATGGTGCTGGCGAACGCCGCGCGGTTGACTGGCAGTTCAATGCCTGGGGCGGCCTTAACGGCGGTTTGTATGCTAATTGGCAGCAAGATGAAAAAATTGCCGTTCAAGTGAGTGACTTCTTGAATAATGCCCATTACAGCGCACCATTAGTGCTGGAAGGTGGCTCTATTCATACCGATGGTGAAGGCACTTTACTGACTACCGCAGAGTGTTTGTTGAATCCTAACCGCAACCCGCACCTTAATCAGGTACAGATTGAACAGTTGCTGCGTGAATACCTTGGTGTCACACATTTCATCTGGTTACAAGACGGCGTTTATAACGATGAGACCGATGGCCACATCGACAATATGTGCTGTTTTGTCCGCCCTGGTGAAGTCGCTCTGCATTGGACTGACGATCAGCAGGATCCGCAATACGCGCGTTCTGTTGCCGCCTTTGAAGTTTTATCCAATGCCGTCGATGCCAAAGGCCGTAAGCTAAAAATCTGGAAGCTGCCGGCACCAGGCCCACTGTATAACACCGAAGCCGAGACTTTCGATGTGCTGTCTAGCGATGCCGTGCCACGCACCGCCGGTGAGCGGTTAGCCGGGTCTTACGTCAACTTCCTGATCAGCAATCAACAGATTATTTATCCGCTGTTGGATAGCCGCACTGATGGGCTGGCGCATGATCTGTTGCAGCAGATATTCCCTGGCTATGCGATTGTTGGTGTCCCTGCTCGCGAGATCCTCTTAGGAGGCGGTAATATTCATTGTATTACCCAGCAGATCCCAGCCGCCTAGTTTACCCTTCGTACCTGGAGCCGCAGCGGTGTTTGCGGCTCTATATCCATTAATGACTAACATGCTTCATTAACTAACATGGCGCTCAGCCAATACACCCTGCTTTTGTCGCTGCGCCATACCCTGCTCAAAAGTTTGCATCCCCCATTGTCTACCGCTCTGTATTACCGAGGGGAGTTGGTAGGTTTTACCTTCACGAATCAAATGACTGGCCGCCGTGGTTTGCGTCAATATCTCAAATACGGCGATACGTCCACCGCCCACTTTATGACACAATTTTTGTGCGATAACTGCGCGCAGGCTGGCCGCTAATTGCGCCTGAATTACCGCTTTTTCTGCCACAGGAAAGACATCCACCAGCCGATCGATGGCTTGAGTCGCGGTGCGAGTGTGTAATGTCGCCAATACCAAGTGCCCGGTTTCAGCAGCAGTCAGTGCTAAACGAATCGTCTCTTGATCCCGCAACTCTCCCAATAAAATGATATCGGGGTCCTGGCGCAATGCCCCAGTGAGCGCGCTACTGAAAGAATGAGTGTGACGGCCCAATTCCCGCTGCTGGATCAAACATGATTTACTGTTATGAAGAAACTCGATCGGATCCTCCAGCGTGATGATATGGCGCGCCTGCTTTTGATTCATCGCACTGATCATCGCGCTCAAAGTGGTGGATTTCCCACTGCCTGTCGCCCCGGTCACCAGAATTAAACCATTATCTTGTTCGATTATCTGACTAATAATATCTGGAACATCCAATTCATCTAGCGAGGGGTTAATTGCAGAAATCACACGAAAAGCTATCGATTGCCCCTGCTGTTGCTGAAAAACATTTGCCCGTAGCCGCTGTCCGGCACTCGTGGTACAAGCACAATCCACCTGCCCACTTTGTTGTAATTGTCGTTGTTGCGCCTCACTCAAGAAATGTTGGCTTAAGCCGTTAAGCCAACTGGCATTGATGCGCGGCCAGTGAGTAAAGGTTTTCAGTTCACCATCAATGCGCAATACCGGATGATAACCGGTACAAAGGTGCAGATCCGATGCATTATGATTTACACTATCCGCCACCTTATTAGCAAAATCCTGTTCGTTGAAGCCACCATCGGCATGTTCAGGTTTTTCCAACTCAATGTATTTGGTGGAAACACCATTAAATTCAGGGTTATCCGAGTCTGTGTTTTTATCATCCAGACAGGTGAAATCCATATCAAACTCCTGGGTCCATATGAGCACAATTGAGCAGAATCTACAGGATGTCAGAGCGAAAATCGCAGCCGCTGCACGCAACTGCGGGCGCTCTCCAGAAGAAGTGACATTGCTTGCAGTCAGTAAAACCAAGCCTGTGAGCGCTATCGAAGAAGCCATCGCAGCTGGGCAATACGCTTTTGGCGAAAACTATGTGCAGGAAGGGGTGGATAAAATTCACTATTTTGCAGAAAGCGCCCATGCCTCCCAGCTTGAATGGCACTTTATCGGCCCGCTGCAATCCAATAAAAGCAGATTAGTCGCAGAGAATTTTGCCTGGTGCCATACCGTCGATAGGCTCAAGATTGCACAGCGCCTAAGTGCTCAACGCCCGCCAGAAATGCCAGCACTGAATATCCTCATTCAGGTCAATATCAGTGATGAGCAGAGTAAGTCAGGTATTGCACTGGCGGGACTGCCCGCTTTGGCGGCCAGTATCAGTGAACTGCCTCATCTGCATTTACGTGGGCTGATGGCTATTCCGGCACCTGAAACAGATTATCAACGGCAACTGGCGGTATTTGAGCAAATGAATCAGGCCTTCTTGACTTTAAAAGTCAGCTACCCTCAGATGGATACGCTTTCCATGGGGATGACGGATGATATGGCCGCAGCTATTGCGGCTGGTAGTACTTTGGTGCGCATTGGTACCGCGATTTTTGGCTCCCGCGCTTAAATACCTAAAACCATTGGTTTAGGAGAACTGATTTAATGAAACATCGCAATATTACATTCATTGGTGCGGGCAATATGGCTCGCGCAATTATCGCGGGTTTAGTGGCTGGTGGTTACCCCGCTAAAATGATCAGCGTTTGTGCACCTTCAGCTAAAAACCGTGATGCACTTACCGCCGAGTTTGGCGTTATCAGTAGCGACGACAATATTGCCGCAGCGAAAACAGCAGAAGTCATTGTTTTAGCCGTTAAGCCACAATTAATGGCTGCGGTATGCCAACCCTTGCAGGAAAATATCGATTTCATCGGTAAGCTGGTGCTGTCTATTGCCGCGGGTGTGCAGGTAGAGCGTTTCTATGCGCTGTTGGGCGATAATCTCAATCTGGTGCGAATCATGCCCAACACACCATCGCTGGTGGGGAAAGGGATGAGCGGCCTTTATGCGCCTCAGCAGGTCTCGCAAGATGACCGAGATTTCACGGCTTCACTGATGAGCTCAGTGGGCAAAGTTTGTTGGGTAGATGATGAAAACGGCATCAACAGCGTTATCGCCGCCGCAGGTAGCGCACCGGCCTATTTCTTCCTGTTTATGGAAGCAA
>NZ_JBLWEX010000202.1:0-15938 GCF_048323875.1 Yersinia sp. LJYL362 | reverse complement strand
CCGCCGACAATATTGCTGAGGCCGGTGAGTGCAACTGCATCACATTCAGGGCGTTGAGCTGCGGGTAAGTCGCCGCAAATGCAGCCGGAATAATGGCAAAATATTTGGCGACGTCGTTGGCAATACTAAAGGTGGTCAATGAGCCACGAGTCATCAACATCTGCTTGCCGATATGAACCACCTCAATCAACTTGGTCGGATTAGAGTCCAAATCCACCATATTGCCCGCCTCTTTGGCGGCTTGAGTCCCCGAGTTCATCGCAACCGCCACGTCAGCTTGTGCCAGCGCGGGGGCGTCGTTGGTGCCATCGCCGGTCATTGCGACCAGTCGGCCTTCTGCTTGATATTGACGAATCAATGCCAATTTGGCTTCTGGCGTCGCTTCGGCCAGAAAATCATCTACTCCCGCTTCAGCAGCAATGGCAGCTGCTGTTAGCCGGTTATCGCCGGTGATCATCACGGTTTTAATGCCCATTTTACGTAGTTCCGCAAAACGTTCTTTAATGCCACCTTTAACAATATCTTTTAGTGCAACCACACCCAGCACGCGAGGGCCATCAGCAACCACCAATGGCGTCCCCCCGGTGCGCGCGACACTTTCTACGGCATCTTCTACTGCGCGTGGGAAGTGGCCTTGATTGGATTCCACATGACGGCGGATAGCATCGACAGCCCCTTTGCGAATCATCCGATCCTGAACATTGACACCACTCATCCGTGTTTGCGCGGAGAAGGGCACAAAGGTGGCATTTAGACTGTGTAAGTCGCGTTCGCGCAAGTTAAAGCGCTGTTTCGCCAGTACCACAATACTGCGGCCTTCCGGTGTTTCGTCGGCCAGAGATGAGAGTTGCGCGGCATCCGCGAGTTGTTGCTCGGTAACACCTGGTGCCGGTAAAAACTCGGATGCCTGGCGGTTACCCAAAGTGATGGTGCCGGTTTTATCCAGCAGCAGCACATCAACATCTCCTGCCGCTTCAACTGCGCGCCCGCTGGTGGCGATGACGTTAGCCCCCAGCATGCGGCTCATCCCGGCGACACCAATGGCAGAGAGCAAACCGCCGATGGTGGTTGGGATCAGGCAAACCAACAGTGCCACCAACACGGTGATAGTGACCGGTGAGCCAGCTTGATTAGCCTCAACACTAAAGACTGAGAATGGATACAACGTCGCGGTAGCCAGTAAGAAGACGATGGTCAGTGCCACCAGCAAAATGGTCAATGCCACTTCGTTTGGTGTTTTGCGCCGTTTCGCGCCTTCAACCATGGCAATCATTCTGTCGAGGAAAGTCTCGCCGGGGTTGACGCTGCACTCGACCACCAGCCAGTCTGACAGCACGCGAGTGCCGCCGGTGACGGAGGAGAAGTCGCCGCCTGATTCGCGGATAACCGGCGCAGACTCACCGGTAATGGCGCTTTCATCGACTGAAGCACCGCCTTCCAGCACTTCACCATCGCAGGGCACGGTGTCGCCCGCTTCAATCAGTACCACATCGCCTTTGCGCAGACTGTCGGCAGAGACTTTCTCTTGTGGCGCATCGAAGCGAGCTGCGGACAGTTTTTTCGCCCAACTGGTTTTTTTCACACCACGCAGGCTTTCGGCTTGCGCTTTACTGCGCCCCTCGGCCAGCGCTTCAGCAAAGTTGGCAAACAGTACGGTAAACCACAGCCACAAGGCAACACTGCCGGTAAACAGGGCGCTGCCGGTGGTTTGTCCGCTTAAAATAGCCAGCCAAATCAGGGTGGTCAGCCCACTGCCCAGATACACCACGAACATCACCGGGTTACGCCACTGAACCCTAGGATCCAGTTTCTTCACGGCATCAAGCAGTGCAGTGCGAACCAGTGCAGGCTCAAAAATTGCACGTTGTTTGCGGGTCATCGTCATTCTCTCTTTTTGTTAAAATAATTAACGTGTTAACCAAACTTGAAGATGTTCGGCGACCGGGCCTAAGGCCAGTGCGGGGATAAAGGTCAATGCGCCCACCAATAACACGGTACCCACCAGCAAGCCGATAAACAGTGGCCCCGAAGTCGGTAGGGTGCCGTTGCCCGCCGGTTGGCGTTTCTTCGCCACCAGGGAGCTGGCAATCGCCAACACGGGCAAAATCACCCCGAATCGCCCCAGAAACATCGCGGCAGCCAGCAACAGGTTATAAAACGGTGTGTTGACACTCAGGCCAGCGAAGGCGCTGCCGTTGTTGTTGGCTGCTGAGGAGAGGGCGTAGAGCACTTCACTAAAGCCATGTGCGCCGGGGTTCAGAATGCCTGCGCGGCCAGCATCGGTGCAAAGTGCCAGTGCGGTGCCAAGCAGCACGACTGCGGGCGTGACCAGAATCGCCAGCGCGGTCATTTTCATATCAAAAACGTCAATTTTTTTACCAAGGTATTCTGGGGTGCGGCCAATCATCAGCCCGGCAATAAACACCGTCAGTAGCACGAATAACAGCATGCCGTATAAACCAGAACCGACGCCGCCAAACACCACTTCGCCAATCTGCATCAGCCACATCGGCACCATGCCACCTAGCGCGGTAAAGGAGTCGTGCATGGCGTTAACCGCACCACAAGATGCTGCGGTGGTGACTACGGCATACATGCTGGTGGCGAGAATACCGAAGCGTGATTCCTTACCTTCCATATTGATATTGCTGTCCGCGCCCAGCTTGATGAGATGGGGGTTACCGGCCAGCTCGGCGTACATCACCACCACTACCGCCACCACAAAAATCAGTGACATAGCCCAGATAAGCGCATGGCCCTGGCGGGTATCCCCAACCACCTGGCCGAAAGCGAAGCACAGGGCACAGGGGATGAGGAAGATAGCCAGCATCTGGACAAAGTTGCTAAATGCCGTCGGGTTCTCAAACGGATGGGCAGAGTTGGCACCAAAGAAGCCCCCCCCATTGGTTCCCAGCATTTTTATCGCTTCCTGTGAAGCTACTGGCCCCATCGGTAAGGTCTGTTTTACGCCTTCCAATGTGGTGATATGCAGGTAGCCATCCAGATTTTGTAATACTCCCTGACTGACAAAAATCAGAGCGATGATCAGTGCAATCGGCAATAAGACATATAACGTGATGCGCACCAAATCGACCCAGGCATTACCTAATGTGGCTGCCGAATGGCGGGCAAATGCACGAATCAGTGCAAAAGCAACCGCAATACCGGTGGCGGCAGAGAGGAAGTTCTGTACGGTCAGGCCGGCCATTTGGCTGAGATAGCTGAGGGTATTTTCACCGCTATAGGCTTGCCAGTTGGTGTTAGTCACAAAACTGACCGCCGTATTCAGTGCCAGATGCCACGACATCCCCGGCATATTTTCCGGATTCAGGGGTAATGAACCTTGCATCATTAACAATGCGAACAGCAGCGCAATGCCCAGAATGTTAAACAGGAGAATAGCCAGCGCATATTGCCAGCCGTTCATCTCGACATTTTTTACTCCACTACAACGCCATAAACCGGCCTCAATTTTTTGCAATGGCATAAAGGGGTCGCCTTCAATAAGGCGTGCCAGAAAACTTCCCAATGGACGGGCTAGCACCAACAACACCAGCATAAAGCTGGCGATAAGCAGAAATCCTGATGCCGCCATTTAAAAGTCCTCCGCATTAAATAAGGCATAAACCAGATAGCCCAGTAGCAGCAGAACCAGCAATCCACCACAAATGATGCTGACACTCACGATATACCTCCACAGGTCTTGTTTTTTGATAACCCAGTTTTTGATAACTCAGTTTTTGATAACAACAGCTTAGGAAGTTGTAAGAAAAGTTCTTGATAAAAAAATGGGAAGGCGTGTAAAAAAAGTATAAAAACGAGCAAAAAATAACCGAAAAAAGAGTGTAAATTACTCAATGGCGGTGTGCAGTATTCAATTGAGTTAGCGGAGTAGATATTCCTTGGGTAAATACACCCAGTTTTCTAATTGATAAATTTCCAGTAACGCCAGTGCAACAAATTATAAATTGCGATTAACTTTGATGTAACAAAATTACAGAATGGGTATTTTTTTTCTTTTTTTGTGCGATTGAGTGGTCGGATGAGTGGTAAAGTTTCAACCAATGCGGTAAAATTTTGCTCAGTTTCCAATTTGTTTATTTTACTTTCAACGCCAGCGGTAATAGGCCTGCGGTTAATAGGGGTAGCTGTTACACAACGGCGTTTTAAAGGAGGGTTATTATGTCCATTTACAACGCATACCCATTACATCAAGTGATCTTGCGCCGTATCGCTGTGATTCTGGTGGGGTTATTGGCGCTGCCTGTCATGCTATTTCGCAAGGATCGCGCCCGTTTTTATAGCTATTTGCACCGTGTCTGGGTCAAAACCAGTGATAAACCGGTGTGGTTGGCACAGTCAGAAACGGCACCGCAATATTTTTACTGAGATAAAATGCAATTACCCGTTTAGGGGAATTGCTAACAGGTAGTGGTAAAAAATAAGTTAAATTAAGGCCCGTGAACCTAATGTATTCACGGGTTTTTTTATTGCTGGGCCCCACGAGTGTTGAAACATCCATATTAAATATTGATTTAAATATCAAACTAATATGATTTAATTTAATTAATATCATTATTATCTATTTCTCATCCATTCAACCAGCCCCCCTTATCATGCATCATAACCTTGCTAGGTATGGTTAGCTAATTAACATTAATATTATTAATTAATCTGATATGGATGAAATATGGAAACTTACGTACAAACAACATCGTTAGTCAACTATAACAAAGGTGTTTTTTCTCTCTACTTTGTTAGCCAAAATCAGCAGCAAATGGCAAAGGGTATTGCGGCTAAAAACGATAACGAGCTTGAATTAAAACAGGTTATTCATATGCCAGCATCGGGCTTTATGTATATGGTCTCAATGGTAAAAAATATGCTGGAAGATCCGCGAATGCAGCAGGAAATTGACAATATGATTAATGCCAATTTATTACCGACGGGTGGTAATGAGGAAGGCAATGAAGAAAGCAATGAGGAGGGGAATCTGGTAATTGAAAGTAATGGAGAAGAAAATAAAAAATAAAATATCAATCAATGGAGATGTAGATTGGTGATTCAACGTGATAATAAAATTATATCGCTAGAATCATCCGAAATACAAGAAATAATGGGCGGAGTAATGCTGTTAACACAGCGTTCTCCGTTGCATAGAGCTTATTTCGTTTCGGAGTGGTTTCAGCAAATTTACCCGGCAATTACGTTAAACCAATTTCGTTATTATACGGACGAACAGGGCAATCCGCTGGCATTTTGTAATTGGGCATTTCTATCTGAAAAAAACATGAATGAAATACTGTCAGGTGCGCGCGATATTAAAAAAAGCGATTGGCAATCTGGCAATCATATGTTTATTCCAGAAATGATCGCGCCCTATGGCCATGCCAAAATAATGGCGAATGATTTGCGTAGGAATATTCACTTTTCCAGGAAAGGCGAAAGGGTGTGTGCTATTAGGGGGCAACTCAATAAACAATGTTCTTCAGATAAACCCAAAATCCAATGGTTTAAAATTTAACTTAATAAGGATGTATCATGAGTAAAGCATCTAATCGAAGTGCAGAGTATTTTTTTACCGGTGTTTATAATGGCGATGATAGCAATAATGATATTGATGCGATAGGCCTTGGTGGAATGATATATGCCCGTGGCGGAGATGATGATATTTTAGTCGGATCTATTGCTGCAAAGGTCGAAGCTGGGAGCGGTGATGATACGATAAAAGGAGGAGCAGCATATCTGGAGGTTTTGGATACTACGGGGAAGTTAACCGTGAAAGGTGCAGCAGGTGCAATGAATATCATTAAGGAGGGAGACGGTGATATTGATGCCACTGTAGTTGCCGGTGCTAATATTATAAACCACACTGGAAACAGTGGCAACATGAATATTTTTGCTATAGGTGCATATAATAAAATTACTCGTAAATCAAAAAGCTATGGTACTAATGGCAAGTTAACATTAGACGATATTGTTTTAGGAGATGCTCGCTTTGAAAATGAAAAGCTTGGTATTAGCACAGATAAAGTTAGTGCTGTAAAAATGGAGGATTACTATTTATATGAACACAAGTATAACCATGATGGTTATACTTGTAAAGCTTTGACTAAAGTGTACCTATTTCAGGATGAAAAAACAGGAGATGTAAAAACTAAAAAAACTACAACTATATCTGTGTTTGATAGAGTAACAAACCATTGGCATAGAACGTCTGAATATAGTAACGGACATAATTATCTGGTTGATATTGATTATAATTTTAAAGCAACAAAGATAAAAACTAAGTATTCAGGTGAGCTGCCGAAAAAATGGTTGGGAGGAGACAGCATACTGTTGAAATATGAAGATGAACTACTTTTAAAAAAGGATAATTTAACATTAAATGCAATTAAGCTTTCAGATGGTAACTTACTCTCGGCAATTAAATCAACAGGTAAGCCAGGTGCTTATTATTTTGTGAGTAGTAAATATATTTATGAAATTGAAATAAGTGATGCTTCTACGTATGTCAATATTGACGGTAAGAGGATATTGACACCCTGTCAGGGAATGAAAATTATACCTTATAAACGTACCGTACCAAGAGGACGTGGTTCTCGTCCCAACGTTAAAATAAATAAAATTCCTGATGGATTAGTAGAACGTACTGGCTCTACTGATATTGGTCAGTATAAACGCGTTGTAAACATAGCCAATGTACCGAGTATTGACAGTGTTTCATTTAACATTAATGAAGAGGTTATGGTAGATAAAAAATTAAATAGACTAGAACCTAGTGCAGTATTAAATATCACAAATATGAACTTAATTAACCCAAGTGATGATATAAATTTTGAAGGGGGAGGTATTGCCAATGTTATCGAGTCTGATGTTGTTACTGGAAATGTTACTTTTAAAGGTGGCGGTGCAGCAAATATCATCACCCATGCAGCAGTTAAAGGTAATACCGATTTTACCGGTGGTGGGATAGCCAATATTATTGTTAAGAGTGGCGGTGAAGGTAACCTGACATTTAACGGCGGTGGGCTGGCTAATGTATTAGTGCATAAAAGTCAAAAAGGGGACATGAAAGTTAATGCTGGTGGTGCAGTTAATGTCATGGTGCGTCTAGGAAATGGTCAATATGATGTCACACTGACCGCTTTGGGTAATATTTCTGTCCACAGTGGTGATGGAAATAGTATTGTGAAGATGCTAGGTGGATTAAATACCCATACTCAAATTGGCGATGGAGAGGCTTTCTGGATTGCTGCTGGTGGTTTAAATGTGCTGACCAAAAAAGGACAAGGGTCACTGTTTTCTGTCGTCGGTGGTGGTGGCAATGTGGTAACCCGTATTGGGCAGGGCGATTTGACCATCGTGGCCCTTGGCTTGGGGAATATCATCACCCATATCAGCGATGATGAACATTCTGCCAGCACAATGGTTATTACTGTAGCAGCGGCCAATATTGTGACTAAGAAAGGCCGCGGCGATATGCAGGCTATTCTAGCCGGTGGCTTGAATGTATTAACCCATGTTGGTAACGGGAAGACCGATGCAATAATGTTGGGTGGTGGCAATATTCTAACCAAAGTCGGTGATGGCAACACTAACGGTATTATGTTTGGCTTAGGGAATATATTTACTCATGTGGGGGATGGCCAGACTTTAGGTGTGATGGCTGGCGGTGGAAATATCTATACTAAAGTGGGCAATGGGACCACGATTGCAGCTATGCTTGCCGCCGGTAATATTATGACCCAGATTGGCAATGGTAATACCTATGTATTAATGGCTGCTTTGGGCAATGTGATAACGAAGGTTGGTGACGGTGATCTTTTAGCCTTAATGATTGCTAAAGGAAATATTTTAACCCAAGTAGGTGATGGCCAAATTTTTGCATTAATGTTGGCTAAAGGGGGGAATATTCTCACTAAAGTGGGTAATGGCACGACATTAGCAGCTATGATCAGTGTTGCTAATGTGATGACCCATATTGGTAATGGGCAAACTTTTGCATTAATGATCGGAAAGGCGAATATATTTACCAAAGTAGGTTCAGGCTTAACGGTTGGCGTCATGGTTGGCAATGTTAATATTTATTCTCAGATAAATAATCATAAAAATGAAGCTATAGGTATTGGTATATTCATTGGTAAGTTGAATGTAATGACCAAGGTTGGCGATGGCACTGCACTCGCTATTATGGTCGGCGAAGCCAATGTGATGACCCATATTGGTAACGGTGTGACTGGTGGAATAGCTTTAGCGAAAGGGAATATCATTACTAAAGTCGGTGATGGTTTTATGGGTGTTTTGGCAAAAGCTGAAGGAAATGTGATCACACATGTGGGCACTGGCGTCACCGCCGTTGCCTTGCACGGAAAAGGTAATATTCTCACTAAGGTGGGTGATGATACCACTATAGGTTTATTAATTTCCCAAACCGGCAATATTATGACCCATGTTGGTAATGGTTTGACTATTGGTATTGCTAAAGGAAAAGGGAATATTATTAGTAAGGTGGGGGATGGTATTGGTATCAACGCGGTATGGGGAGAGTTTAATGTCATTACACAGGTTGGTGATGGGGAACGCTATAATTTCGCCAAAGGTAAAGGTAATATTATTACCCGAGTAGGAAAGGGGCAGGAAGTCACCGTGGCAAAAGGTGATGCTAATATTATCAGTGCAGTGGGGGATATTGATAATTATACCTTCGCATGGGGTAAGCAGAATGTTATTACTGCGGTTGGCAGCGGCAGAAATGTGGTTGTGGCAAAGGCCGATAATAATGTTGTGACGAAAGTGGGTGATGGCGATGCTTATAATATATTATTGGCAGATAACAATATTGTTACTACCGTCGGTAAGGGGCAAAAAATAACGGTAGCTAAAGGGAAAGTGAATGTAACAACAGATGTTGGTGATGGATTGAATGTTACCGCTGTTTATGGTGATACCAATGTCAACACTAAAGTTGGCGATGGCACTTCAGTGAATGCCGCCTGGGGGAAATATAATATTAACACCAAGGTGGGTGATGGATTAAATGTTGCCGTGATGAAGGGCAAAGCCAATATTAATGTTAATATTGGTGATGGCTTGTCTGTTGTGGCAACCTATGGGCGTAATAATGTTTCTGTTAAAGTGGGTAATGGAGATTATTATAATTTATCTGTGGCCGCCAGTAATACACAGAGTAATAAATTAGCAACATTATTTGGTAATATAAAACAAAATCTACTGGGCCGGGCTGGTAGTCCGGCAATTGACTATCTGGTAAATGGCACTGAGGGGCAGACGACGGGATTCCGTAACGGCCATGGTGGTTTCAATTTACCTGAGATCAAGAATCTTAATGGCTTCAAATTAAATGAGGATGTGGTAGCTGGCAAATTTGAGCCTGGCAGCGGGGCTTATGATTTTAATGCTAAAAGTAATAATCTTACTAAGATAGACACTCCCAATTTAGGTCGTGCGGAAAATAATGCATTAAAGGCATTGGGGAGTTCTGATAATACGGAAATACGCAATGATGTTAAGGGTTCTACTGCGCATTCTGATATTGAGAATAAAGTGGATGGGGATAAAAAGCGGGCAGAGGAGGATAGTCAGCAGCTTCAACGCCATCAGGAAAAACACACGGAAAATGCATCTGTTATCCAGTCGCAACTAGAGGGCACGGATAAAGCAGAATTGGCAACCACCGGTGCCGAATACCAGAAACAAATGGAGCAACAGGCAAATGAGTTAGTCACTGAACAGCAACGAATAAGCCAGAGTATTAATGATATTTCTGTTGATAAGAATACCGGGGCGGGAGAAGGCTACCGACAACACTTTGCCGGAAAATTTTTGCAGGATATCAACGAAAAACTGAATAAATCAGTTAACAGCGCGCATGAAAATATAGATAAGTCCCAAGCTAAAGTTAATGAGTACGCATCCAGGGTAAATGAAGCGGTTGCTCGGTCTGAATCTGCCCTGGCAAAAGGTGAGCAGGATAAAGAGAGAGCTAATGCTGAACAAGCTACTGCTCAGTTAGAGGCTGACAAAAGAAAAAAAGACGCTCAGAAGCAGAATAACGAGGCGAATGAAGCGCATAAAAAAGCGCTAAAAGACGTCGATAGCGCTCAACGTCGTGGTGATGACCATCTTAATGATGCTAATAACGAGGCTGAAAAGGCGTCAAAAAAAGCTAAAAGCGTTCAACGCAGTGAAGGTGATACACCAAATGATAGAAAGGAAGCTCAGGGCAGCGGTCTGAAGCAAGGCCAAAAAGCCTACCACACCGATGTTAAAGTCGTCTCTGATGCGGATATTTCTCCTGTTGAAGGTTCTATACCTGACAGCCATCCTATGGCTGTGGCTGACAAGCGAATTAGCAATAAAATACCGAATATTTCACCGTTAAGGGCTACTGCAAACAGCAATACTGACTATGTGGGCATATCTAACTCGCCACTCCCTACCGCTCCCCATTCATCTTTTATGAATTGGGTTCGTAAGCAGGGAATGGGTAAATATGTTCATAACAAACATGATAAAGCGCTATCTTTTGATTTCTCACAAACTACGGCAATATTATTGCCCAGAGCGAGGGATATTTATAATTTAGGTAAACAGCATGTGACGAATGGAAGCAGAAAACATGCAGTGCGTATGTTCTCTGGTATTTGTTTCGGATTGTCGGCTAAATATATGATAGCAGCTCGTAATTACGGACCGGAGGGAGCAAAAGACTATTTTTCTTACATTGAAAGCCTGAATAAGGCGAATCCTAAAAACGCTAAGAGTATCATTAATAGTAATGTTAGAAAGATATATAATGGCTTTTCCCTTAGTTATGATAAAACAATGCGAGAGAAAGATTTACTCAGTACTTTAAAAATGCACAAAAGTCAGTCTTTTTACACACCTAGATATGTTGATTTTATCATTGATCGTTTCGGGAAAGGATATATAAATAAAGAAGTTAATACTAAAGACTACCTTAGTGATTTGAATAAACATATAGCTCAGCATGGTATAACAAAAAAAACAGATTTTGATGAAAGAATATTAAGTCATTTCGGTGAGACAGCAAGTCCTGTGAATATATCTAACCAGATGATTGAGCAGCTTAAACAGCAGAATATCGAAGCTAATAAGGAATATGGCGGGGAGTTGGCGAAACATGGATTAAAAACGGATAATAATTATAATGATCTTAAGCCAGATGTAGTGGGCTATGTTGATACGATGAAAAAACTAGAAAATCCGACAGAGGATACATTTGTTTCAATACAATCTCAAAAACATGCTATGGCTATCGCTATTCATAAAAAAGAAAGTGGACATATTTGGTCTTTCTTTGAACCTAATTATGGCGGTGTTTCATTTCATGATTATAAATCATTTAAAAAATTCATGGATGGTTTTACAAAAAATAGAAACTCATATGCTTCGCATGATGATAAAGAACAGCGTTTTTCTTTAGAAATTAACATATATACATCAAATAAAGAAACTAAAAAAGTTGATGGTGTTTGGGATTCGTGGCGCAGAGAGAAGGATGCGTTTATAATTAATGAGTTTAAGAATTCCGGGGCTGTATTTAAGTTTGATAAAAAAACTAATGGCAAGGTAGTTGACTTTACCACACGTAAAGATGCTGATAATAACTTAAATGTAGACTCAGTGACGATTGAATTATCAGATAAAAAAAATAGTTTCACGCACCGTATTCAGGTGCAGGAATCTGATATTGCTAGCGCCACCAATAAACTAATACCCTACATTGGTAATATAAATAAATTAAATGGCAATAGACATTTGCTTATGATTGCGGACCAAGACAGTGTTCGGTTCGTTAATAATCATCCTCAGGGGCAAGCTGAAGAAGTATTAACCATACCATTATCCCGCTTAAAAACTTTGGGTGATGATGTTTATAACCCCCTAAAAGTCAATGAATGGGATAGTAGTACAGTGAAGGATGGCCAGACGAATAACACCACTCGCTACCATTCCCAAATTATTGTCCAGCTAGAAAACGACCCTGTTGCCGCTGAAGCGGCGGCTAATTTAGCGGCCAAGCACCCAGGTTCAATTTTGGTTCAGGTTGATTCCGATGGGCAGTACCGATTGATATCGGGTGATCCGACTTCATTGCAAGGTAATATCCGTTGGCAGCTAGTTGGCCATGGGCGTGATAGCAATAATGGTCAAGGTAATCAAACCATGGCTAATGACTCTGCTTCTGACTTAGCCGCAAGAGTTAAATGTTTTAAAGATAAAATCGATAGTGATTATCGCATCAAAAGCTCGCCAAATTATATTAGCCTGGTAGGGTGCTCTCTGGTCAATAAGGATAAACAGCAAGGCTTTGCCCAATCGTTGCTGAGAGAATTAGATAATAGAGATATCCATACTGAAGTTGGCGCACGCAGTTCTCGTATTCTTATTGATGCGCAAGGGCGTAAATTAACCGAGGATACTGATGGTAATTTCAGGCATAAAGCAAGCGAAGATAAAGTTAAATTTAGCTTTAATCAAGATGGGGAGATAGTGACTAGTTCCGAAAGCGTCAATAACAATGTGAATGAATCTGAAATTGATCTTCATCGCATTGGGGCCAAGGCCGTTGATTTACCCGCGACGGGGGCTATTGGCCGTAATACTGAAGAGTTTACCCCGCCGGAAACAAAACCAAGGATTGAAACTGCCCCTCAATCAACGGATAAAGATCAGGCGGTAAGTTACTCTGGTAATATCAATATTCAGATTGGTGATGATGAATTTACCTCGATCAATTGGGGCACCTCAAATCTAGGGATAAAAGTCGGCAATGGAGGATTTAAAACCTTAGTATTTGGTGATAATAATATCATGGTCCATATTGGTGATGGTATGAGTAAACACAGCGTTAATATTGGCGGTTATCAGGCCTTTGAAGGCGTACAAGTGTTTATGGGTACCCGCAATATTAGCTTTAACCATGGTCACAGTAATGATCTGATATTTATGACGGAAAAAACCGTGCTATCCCCGCCATTGGTTAATCCATTTGATGGTGCGACACGAATCTGCGTAACACTTGAAGATATTGCCAATGAAGGGCATGGTGATAATTGGCTGAAAGCCCAGTATCAGCAATGGACGCCCTCTAGCGCCAGGCAGTATCTCAACGATTTATCGCTGTTAGACAGTAGCAGCAGTGTAGATTATAATAATCTGATTGAAATAGATCCTGAACTGATTAATAGATCTATTGATTTTCGTAGTAGTCGTGGCTTGCAGCATGATTTTACTATGATGTTTAACAAAAAATATAATGAATATATCAGCAAGCCAGCTGCTACAACAAATAGCAATCAAGCAAAAACTACTAAAGCAGATAAATTACGCAAGTTAAATGACACCATGGTGTTTAATATTGCTATCGCTGGCCAAGGGGCCGATATTATTGTCACCAACAGTAACTGGAACTTTACTTTTGGCGATAATATCCAGTCGATCATGGATATTAATTTGGGTTCGTTGTTTGCTATCAGTACTCAGCAGGTTACCCAATCGGGCAGGGTTAAAACGACGATGACTTATAGCCCTACGGATCTGCCACGGCAGATTAAAAATAAGTTACTCCATAAATTATCGTTAGTCGAAAGTGATATGACGTTAGGTGATATTTTTGGTGTTGATTATGATGCTGAGGGAAATATTATTTCCCGTACTGGCGAAGCTATCGATGGAGAAAAAATATTAAAAGAAATGCTCGAGGTGGTGGCTGAGTTTGGTGGTGAGAAACTGAAAGTATTGAGTGATCCGCAGAAATTACTCAATGGCTTAAAAGCGAATTTAAATATGGGCGAAAATGCGATTACCTCTTTCGCCCAAGCGCATGGTTTGCAAGATAAGGCACCAACCGAAGTCGATGAGACAGCGACTGTTAATAGATTGGCATCCACAACTACCCAACCTGCGGGAAATAAAGATCAGCCATTTGGTTTCAATTCCCTTAATTTACCTAACTTGTTTGCCACGCTCTTCAATAAAGACAAGCAAACTGAAATGGCGGATATGGTCGATAATCTGAAACAGAATATGGCTCAAGATCTGCTTAATATGGAGGAAAAAACTTTCGATTTCTTGCGTAATAGTGGATTTTTACGTGGCGATGGCGACCTGAATGCGTCATTGGGGAATTACAATTTCACCTTCGGCGGGCATGGTAACGACTTAGGTGCCTATCTGGGCGACAATAATAATTTCTGGGGGGGCCAGGGAGACGATACCTTTTATGGCACCGGAGTTTCCAATGTCTTCACCGGTGGTCAGGGCAATGATACTGGCGTTTTGATGGGCCGTGAAAATACGATGTTTGGCGGGGTTGGTGAAGACACTGCGGTTCTTGCCGGGCGGATTAATCATGCCGAGCTTGGATCGGGTAATGATAAAGCATTCCTCTTTGGCGAGGCTGGAACTGCCAATATGGGGGCTGGGGACGACTATGCCGTCATGGCGGGTAACTATAATCAGGTTAATGGTGATCAAGGGCAGGATTACGTTGTCCTGATGGGCAATGCTAACGTTGCTGAGTTAGGGCAAGGCGATGACCACTGTGTCGTTTTGGGGAATGAAAATACCGCGTCAGGAGATGAAGGTAACGATACGATAAAACTGATGGGCTACTCGAGCATCATTATGGGCAGAGATGGGAATGATCATCTGATTGCCGATGTTATTTCAAAATACAGTGATTTCTATGGCGGCAACGGTGAGGATACTCTTGAACTCGGCGGCTATAAGAACAACTTCCAAGGCCAGGACGGGGTTGATAGCTTTGTCGTCAGCACCTCAGTGATTGATTGTGCAGTTACCGATATCAGCCGCGAAGATAAGATTCTGATTAATAATGTCAGTTGGCGTGACCTGTGGCTCCAGCGCAGTGAAAATAATTTAACCATTTTGGTCAGGCGGCCAGTGGCTGATGATTCGGCACAGGGCGATTTTGAGCGCGTCGGTTCAGTCACCTTTAATGATTACTTTAATGACAAACGTGCCGCGATTGTCGTCAGTGATAAAGGGAGCAATGGCTCACCTGGTGGTTATGAGGCCCTGACAGACTCGGCCGTTGATGGTTTGATTGATAATATGAACAATTTCTCTGTTTCCGATGGAACATCCAGCTTGGTTGGGCAGATGGATAACCGAATGCAACAGCAGATAGCCGGGCTGTGGGCTAACACGATTCAGCATGCGGGGTAGTGATAAAGCCTATTGATAGTGCGCGGTAGATAAATTCACCATGCCATTCAGTTAACTCTGAGTGGCATTTTTATTGTCCAGCTGTTTATGACTCACACAAGGTACTTTTATATAAAGATATCAACCAATACCACGGCTTTTCAGTGACAGCTGTTATGATGAAATAAATTGTTCGACATAGCAAAGTTGCTGGAGAATGAGATGGCGCAAAACAATCAGATGAAACAGAGTCTTGCATATTGCCATGCGCGCGATGAACTTGATGCGCTATGCACAGCAGGTATCACTCGAGGCCAATTGATGGCGTTTCATAGTCGCTATAAATTAGTGTTATTGGCACATTCACAGCCGGAATACCGTGAAATTGGGCCTTTTATTGCGTCAATGGATAAATGGTCATCACTGATTGAATTTACCGCTGAGTATCGCCAGCGTTTGCTACAGCTACTCTCTCATTCTCCAACAGTGGCGAACCATACCAATGTATTGATGCATGTGCAGGGCTATTTCCGACCTTATCTCACCTCTACTCAGCGTCAGGCGTTAGCTCAACTGATTGACCAATATCGCATAGGTGAATTGCCCCTGAGTGCGCCTATCGCCCAGATAACAGCTTATATGATTGAGTTTCCAAATGACTATCTGGCCAGTCAGCACTATTTTACTTTTTACTCAGAGCAAGGATAAGCAATGGCAAC
>NZ_JBLWEX010000201.1:0-15888 GCF_048323875.1 Yersinia sp. LJYL362 | reverse complement strand
CATGTAGACAGTAGAGAATACGGCACAGGGCCATTTATGCCTCAACTGAAAGTTGAAGAAGTCGCAGTTGATGGACGGGAAGTATTGCACTGAACTAGTGCGGTATAAGTTAACGCTATATTTGAGATAATATTTAGGTATTACATCAATGTGATGGCATGACTTTCTTAACTAACCATCCTGAATGGGGGGAGTTCCTCCATTCAGGCGGGATCTCCCTCCAATACATCATTTTTTCGCCTGCATATCACCACGACACCGCCTTGAGCAGAGGGGGTAAACCATCGCCATTCCTTGATTAAAATTTCCAGCTGTAAACCGATGTGTTCTGCGGGTCCGATAGGCCTTTTGATGATATGAAATCGATAGCTTTTGGTGGGGAAGTGCTGCCGCAGTTTGGCAATGCGTTTTGAACCCAAAAGGTGAGAGGACATGATGATGGGCTGAGATGATTGCGCCAAAGAAGATTTAAGTGTGGTGATGAGTGAGAACCAAAACTGAGAGATCTCCCTGACACCAAGCTGGCCAGTACTGACCCAGGGATTGAGGTGTAGCCAAATGAAACCGGATTTTTTCTTGAGCGCAAATACTGGTTTTCTGAATAGTAATATCAGGCAGGACAGGGGTCTCAGTAGGAACGGAGAAAGAAACAAAACAACCAGAATAAATAGATTCTCTGGTGCGATAAAAGAAGATGTTATGAAGGTCGTGATAACAACACAAAGCGCCAGCCATCCAGTCACGATTAATATCATGACAACCTTGTCTATTTTCATCTCCACACTCCCTGCCTGACAAAAACTGCATTTACGCATAATGATGAATTATGAGCTTGAGGAAACTCTGCAATCGCAACTGAAAAATAGATCAAGAGTTTTATCTCTAAAATAGGTAGTGAGTTTTGCCTTGTCTGCAGGCGGATAAATCATAATGTGATGAGCGTTTACCCAATGATTAATAGGGGCGCTAATGCTGGCGTGGGTTGTAGACAAAATTAACCGGGCAAGGGAGGAGGTCTCACTGCCTGCAGTAATACATAACACAGACGCCGATGGCTGGTTTTCTCCACAGAGTGCGGAGGAGCTTCTTGCAAAGGAGAATCGCAAGCGAGCGCTACGGCAGCTTTGGGAAAGTAGCCCGTTTTCCCGTTCGGTCTGGGAAACTTTCTGGCTGACTCCCGCCAAAGAGCTGGCGGTCAGGTTACAGCAATTACCAGCAGCCCAAAGTGGCTCTTATGCTCGGGAAGGTGGAATGCTTGATGAGGCTTTGGATGTCGCTGTTTGTGCAGTACGGTTGTCCCGAGGTTGGATGTTACCTCCCGGCGTGGCACCAGAAGAACAGGCTGAACAAAGTTCAGCTTGGTGTACGGCGATATTTTGGGCTGCATTGCTGCATAATCTGAGTGCACTGAATGAAATGACTGCTTTTCATCAGGATGGCTCGCGTTGGCATTCTGGGCTGACAGCACCTTCTACATGCTGGCGAGTCAGATTCACACCTGCGACACCTGAGACTGTACTCAAGGCCACTATAGTTGCTCACCGACTGCTTCCTGAACAAGGCCTGTGCTGGTTATCTCGCTGGTCAGAGGTAACAGAAAAGCTGTTGGCTTATTTGTCAGGAAATAAAACTGCTAGTGGAGTTATTCATGCTGCTGTCAGCGAAGCCCGGCAAAAATGCGGTCTCCAATCTCCCGTGTTTACTGTGGCATTAACACTACCCATCCAAATGTCGGGCCGCCTGACTAATGACTCTTCATCTAAATTTCAAAATGAATTAGCAGAAGTGGCTGAGACGCAAAAGGCGACAATACCGCAGGTTAGCGCCGAAATATCTGAGAAATCTTTCTGGCATTGGCTAGTTTCTTCGGTGGCCGATGGTCGGCTCACAGTTAACGCCCAAGATAGTTTGGCACATATCATAAAACAGCATGTTTTTGTTCAGACGCCGGACTGTTTTTATCGTTATTTAGCCACAAAGCCAAATGCTAAAATGGATAAGGATGATATTCAGAAGAACTTTGAGGCACTAAACCGTCATTATTCTCGCAACGGTAAGGGTATCTATACTTACCGTAAATATGAAAACGAAAATAGGGATGGCCGATTTATCAAAATATTCGGTTATATGATCCCACTTACTCTTATTTTCACTCATGGGACTATTCCCAATGACAGTAAGTGGCTGTCAGCTAATAAATAGATATTTAATAATGCATTCAATAAATCTATATGGAGATAGAAATGATTTCGGCTAATTATGACGATATTCTTCAGGACTATTTTTTTAGTAAGTCATTGAGGCCAGCAACTGAATGGAGTTATCGCAAGGTAATCAATTCCTTTAGACGCTATACCGGAGATCATCTTTTGCCTGGTGAGGTGAGTCGATTAATTGTATTGAACTGGCGACGGTATGTTTTAAATGAGCAGGGACTCTCATCTATCACCTGGAACAATAAAGTTGCCCATATGAGAGCCATCTTTAATCATGCACTTTTACATGATTTTGTTTCACATAAAGAAAATCCATTTAATGGCGTTATCGCGAGGCCTGGTGTCAAACGTAAAAAAACGCTAACTCAATCTGAAATTAAAAAAATTTATTTGGTGATGGAGGCGCGAGAAACGAAAGAGCATGTTGGAATCATGGATAAATCACGATCTGCATTAAGACCTGCATGGTTTTGGCTCACGGTGGTTGATACATTGTGTTATACCGGTATGAGACAAAATCAACTCTTGCATATACGCTTGGGGGACGTCAATCTTAATGACGGATGGATAAATCTACGGTCCGAGGCCTCGAAAAACCATAAAGAGCATCGAGTACCGATAGCCCGAGTGTTACGCCCGAGGCTGGAGCGGTTGGTTGCAGCGGCGATAGACAAAGGGGCTAATCAGGTGGATCAGTTATTCAATATCAGTCGGTTTGATGGGAGAAAAGAGTCTGTCACTAATAATATGGATAGTCCGCCATTACGTTCTTTCTTCCGCAGGCTTTCAATTGAATGTCGCTGTACGATCAGCCCACACCGATTTCGGCATACGATAGCCACTGAAATGATGAAATCACCGGATCGTAATCTGAAGGTGGTTCAGACTCTGCTAGGGCATTCAAGTATTGCGGTCACGTTGGAATATGTTGAGGGCGATATAGACAGCCTCAGACTGGCGTTGGAAGAGACTTTCAAGAGAAAAGAGGTTTTTTTAACAAAATCGGTATAACAGAAATAAAAAATTACCGTTTTCCTTAACTGGATATTGTATTAAGTGGCCAACAAAATTGGCCACGATTGTAGAATTTTTCTAAAAATAATCGTCATATCGGTCTGTTTTTTCAGCAATTTTCACGTTTTTTTATCCGAATTGTTAATGTAATTATCTTATTTATATTGTTATATGGTGACTTTCCTTGTAGGACCATTATCGAGGTAAAGCATCTTGGGGCGGCCCATCAACGAGAACGCAGGCTCAGCCTTGGGTGCCATGGCGGCGTAGAGGAATCGCAGAGCTGACCCCGTATCCTCCCCGCCGGCGGGCCGCTGATAATCCCGCCAGTGTATGTTCGCGGACCAGGTTGCGTTCAAACTCGGCCAGCGCCCCAAAAAGATGGAAAACCAGACGGCCGCCGCTGGAAGTGATATCAATGCTTTCCTGCAGACTGCGAGTCCGACGTGTAATCCGTCGAGCCGCTCAACCAGTTGTAACAAATTTTTCAATGAACGTCCCAGGCGATCCAACCGCCAGATAACCTCTGTATCACCGGGGCGCAGTGTATAATCAGCCTAGCTAACCCTTCACGTTCGGCCTGAGCCCCACTCACCGTGTCTTCATAAATACGCTCGCACCCGACCTGCGTCAGTGCATCACGCTGCAGATCGAGATGTTGATCGTCAGTGGAGACCCGCGCGTATCCGATAAGCATGATAGGTATTCCAGTAAGTCACGAAATTTGAGTATATATGGAAAATGATAGGTGGAATGAGAAAGTGTTATCCAGCTATGCTGATTGCAGGTCGATCCTGAATGTCACCAGATGGCGTCCATAAAACGGTCGTATTATGGATAGGGGATAGATGTATTCTTTATTTATTGCATGACAAAATTAAATTAAAGAAAATGATTGCGATTAAAATTAATATATCCGATTACAATAACGACCTGGTGATTATTTTGATAATATGCAATTGGTTGATTTAATCCATTTAAATTAAATTCATCTATTCAAATAACAGATATTTCACAATCCTACATTGACTAAAATCATTATTACTCCTATTTATTAATTAGCTAGAGAACTCATGGATATTCACATGGAGGGAACCTGATTTCTAGTGGTAATGCTGTCGATTAAAAAACTTTAACCGCAACGGCGCTATTTTAAATATGGGATCATAAACTATGTCATTTGAAATAATATCACCTCAGTTACTGGCGGAGTTTGAAACAAGAAAAATAAGCAGTTCTACGGTTATTGATATCCTTGACGGTCTGCAGGCCGGCAATGCGTTGACGCCAAAAATACAAGCAATCAATGTGTCCGATCATTATTTTGCCGCCCAGGCTTATACCGTCAGCTGGAAAATGGTGCGTAAAGGCAGTGACATTATGCAAGCACAGCCCGCTACCTGGTCGCAGGTCAGTCGCTTTTTGGTGCCCGAGCTACACAGCGGAGCGGGCCTGGTCTACGTTGCCGGAGCCGGACCGCTACTGACTCATGCCGCGCTGGCCGGTGGCATGAGCTGCACCTACTTCGAACAGTTAGGTTTTGCCGGTGTTGTTCTAGGCGGTGCAGTGCGCGATCTGCGCGAACTTAAGCAGCTATCAGTGCCGGTAATCGCCAGCAATCCTATTCCTACCGATACCCAGGGCGCTTACTGGGTGGCGGAAACTGGCACCTACTGCCAGATAGAGCAGGTAACTGTGCAAAGCGGCGATTTGATGGTTTCAGACATCAACGGCACAGTAGTGGTGCCGCTGGCGCTGACGGCGCAACTTCTGCAACAGGCGCTGTCTATCGACAGCACGGAAAATTCCATGCTGGAAAAAATCAGACAGGGTGCACGCCTGCCCGAGCTGATTAATACCACTGGCAGAATTTAACCCTTCCATTATTAACGAGATAAATAATGATAACTGTCCATACGCTGGGGCCGGCGGGTACCAATTGCGAAAAAGCGGCGCACCTGTGGTTGAAAAATAACGGCCATCGCGGCGAGGTTAAATTACACCAGACGCTTGAGGATGCCGCTAAATACATGAATGAAACCGATGTCGACGATATTTTGTTGGGCTGCATCGTTTATCCAGAACTTCACCATCTGGTGTTCAAAAACCTCAGTAATTTAAAGCTAATAGATTGCTTTGTCATGGATACCCATAACATGGTTTTCGCCAGCAAGGGCCAAAACCCAGGCGAAATCAGAACCGTGGGTTCTCACCCGGCGCCACAGGATTTAATTCACCAGGTGCCGGGCATCAATAAACAACTGTCCATCAGGCTGTTTAATTCCAACAGCGAAGCGGCTCGTCAATGTGCGGCGGATGCTGTCGACGCCTGCATTTCCACTGATATCTCCGCCCGCCGCTGTGGACTGACCCTATTGGCCGACTTCGGTCCGGTGTCGATGGGGTTTTCCATCCACGCAAAAATCGTCTGAATAAGACAATGACTTTTAACGTTAACCGACCAAGAAGGCAGATATCCCTATGAGCTTACATTTAGGCAGCGAAATGGTGCCCTACGATATGGACTTGCAGCGTCCGGAAGGGACCGAAAGTAAAATCACCGCCAGATTCGTGCATGGTACTGGTTTTACCCTGGCGTTTTGGCAATTCAAACCCGGAGCCAAAATTCCTGAACACAAACACTTACATGAAACCGCCACCACTATTCTGCAAGGCTCGCTGCGTCTTACCGTTGATGGCCGTACCCTATATCTGCACGCGGGCGACACCTTTGTTATTCCCTCATGGGCTGTCCACCATGCCGAAGCGCTGGAGGATTCTGAGGTACTGGATGTTTATACGCCGGTGCGTGAGGATTACGTGGCCAGACAAAACGGCGTCACCGAAACCTACCTGACCCAATCACAGCTCGCCGACTAACGGTGAGCAATAAACGCAGTCTACGTCGGCCTGCCGTGGCCCTTTTTCGCTGTCCCTTCTGTGAGTGAGCATCATGATATTCATCCATGATATTGACGTGCTGACCGGTGAGTTTTACCGGGAGCGAGAATTATCCTGTAGTAATCCCCCAGCGCAGCATGAGGACTGGTCGCCCGCGTCATGGCGGCGTTTTCCCGCTAAACAGCAGCCGGTTTATCCCGATACCTGTGCACTGCAATACTACGAGAAACAGCTGCAACAGAGCCCACCATTAGTATTGGCCGCTGAAATTCGTCACTGTCAGCAGCAGCTTGCCCAGGTCGCCGAAGGCCGCGCATTCCTGCTTCAGGGCGGTGACTGCGCCGAGTCTTTCGCCGATTGCCAGACCACCTCGGTGCGCGATCACGTCTTGACCATGGAGCAAATGGCGGCGTTGATTCATCAGGCTACCGGGCTGCCGGTGCTGAGAATTGGCCGCATCGCCGGACAGTTCGCCAAACCGCGCAGCCAGCCGGAAGAAACCGTCGGCGAGCTCACCCTACCCAGCTTTCGCGGCGAGATTATCAATGGCCGCGAATTTAGCGCCTACGGCCGCACGCCGGATCCACAGCGTATGCTGCGAGCCTATCACCACTCGGCCTCGACTCTGAATCTGTTGCGTGCGCTGGATAACTCAGTCTTTTCGTTTTACACCGTGCAGCAGCAGGAGAGCCTTCACCCCGGTGTGACCGAGCAATACTACCGAACACTGCGCGCGCAACTGGAGGACTGCTACCGCAGCGTCAACGATCAGCTGCCGCGCCAGCCGCTGTTTACCAGTCACGAAGCACTGCTGCTCAATTATGAGGAAGCGTTAACCCGGCGGGATCTCGCCCACGGCGGCTGGTATAACTGTTCGGCGCACATGCTGTGGTTGGGGGAACGCACCGGTGATATCGATTTCGCCCATGTCGAATATCTGCGCGGTATCGCCAACCCCATCGGCATAAAATGCGGCCCGGCGATGACCCCGGCCAGACTACTTGGCCTGCTGGAACGGCTCGATCCACAGGGCACGCTGGGAAGAATCGTGTTGATCGCACGTATGGGGCTGATGCAAATAGATGCCAAGCTCCCCGCGCTGATCCAAGCCGTTAAGGCCTCCGGCTATCCGGTGGTATGGGTGATAGATCCGATGCATGGCAATACCATTACTGCCGCCTCCGGGCATAAAACCCGCGTTTTCACCACCATAGTGGCGGAAACACAAGCGTTTACCGCCATTATGCATCGACACGGCGTCCATCCCGGGGGCCTGCACGTTGAAATGACCGGCCTGGAAGTGACCGAGTGTACTGGAGGGATGCAGCAAATCAGTGACCGGGATTTATCCCACCGTTACTACACCGCCTGCGATCCGCGTCTCAACCGGACGCAGACGCTGGAGTTGGCTTTTTTGCTGGGCCAGGCCTGGCAAAATACCGACTAAAGCTCCGCGCTACCACAGTGTTACCCCGCACCCTGACAAGCCTACCAGGGTGTTTTTTTGTTGTGATTGAGGTTTTCAGATGCAGTTATTGCGAGTTAGTGAAAATGGAATGCAGGTCGGTGTGGATAAATGCAGGTTTATTTGCAGCTAATCTGAGTCGGGGACCATTTTCAGTTGCAGTTAATCTGGGCTGGAAATCGAGGGTAAATACAGGTCAAGCCGATTTCAAATGCAGGTCACTACAGCTATTGGGAAAGTAAATCAGGAATAAGCGCCAGATAACCTCCGTATTTGTCCGACCAAATGTATGTAAGTCGCTGCACCAGATCTGATTAGCCCCAGTGGCCGCACACTGGGGCTCCAGATGATTAGGGATATCAACATGTGCTGTTGTTGTTTTTTATAGTGATGCTTAGACCACTATCAACTGATTATGTTTGTTTCATTATCTTACTGGCAGATAGCGACTGAAAGAGCACCTTTTTTGCTACTCATCCCAGCAGTGCTTAGAGTCTCCGCATATCTATAGAGTGTTTTTTGCAGGTCGGAAAAACTTCATTGGCTACATACTAATATGGGCTCATGACTATTATATATAGTTAATGAAGAGTCGTCGTTTTTTATAGCTTTAAACATACTAAAATTTATATCATCAGTTAACGCTATGAAATCTTTCAGTTTTTCATTAGGAGCATTGTCTTCTTGTGTTATATATATATCTATATCTCTTATATCATAATTGTCACCAGATGACTCCAAGCTAAAACTGGTTGTTCGCTTTATTTTATATGTTTCTTTTTGACCTATAAGATTGCCATTAAATGATACGATTCCGCTATTTTTAATATAGTTAAGCACTATCGAAACATGTGTTTTTAATATCATACCATTTTTTTCAACTCGATCCTCGATGTAGTCAGATTGACATGAAAAGGAATTGTGAATTGTTTTCTTTTCATAAAATGAAAAGAAAACAATTAAGGATATAGCCAGGGTCAAGATAAAGGAAATTAGCAGTGTTTTTTTCATAATTAAGCCTATCGGTCGTGTCTTATTAGTGTCTTACAGTAGGTCGCTTTACCTTCATTATTAATTGTGCACCTCGATATAAAACTGTATGATGAAAGTGAATTATTTTCAAATACTCGGTAATGAAAAATGTTTTCATGTTGAACAGTGCAAACTATATTGTTTTGTTTTAAATCCGCTTTGGCAATTTTTATTAAATCATCAAGACTTTTTTCTCCTCGGTTACCTAAAGAATATACGCTGCAATTATTTTCCTTGAAAAGAAAAACAGTTTTTTTACTTGGGAGTACTTTTGGATTTTCAACGTTGACATAAAAAATCGCAAGAACTGTACATAAAACAATTATGGTGAAAATAATAATTATTTTTCCTGATGTTATGAACTTTTTAGTATTATATGAATTATTATCTTCTGTTTTATTTCTTTCCCCGCTTACATCAGTAGTTTCCATTAATGGCTGTTTCTGATGGTTTGCCGTACTCTCCGTCAAAATAGCCGCATTCTCAGTGATAAGAACCGTTTCAACATTCGCACTAAATTGCAACCCACTCTTAGGAATGGTTACTATCATTTTAGAATCGCACCCAAGACTGGTAAATGCCTTACGAATCTCACTAATGTAACTATTCAAATTGCTGTTTGACCCTACAAACCCATAGTCTTCCCACACATTTTTAAGCAATTCGTCTCTGGAAATAGTGGTACCATTTGACTTTATTAGCTCAACCAGCAGTCGAGACGCCGGTGCCGAAAGTGTTAATTCGGAATCACCATTGTCTAGCAAAACCAGACTTTTTTGCTCAGGAGTGAATACTAATGAAAAATTTAATATGTATTTCATATAATTGGATGCTTTACTTGAAAAATTAATGATATTATCGCTTGTACTAAGTTATTTGTAAATTCAAACTAAGAATCCTATTAGTCGATGGGAGTTAAATAGTAGACGCGACCTACAAGTCTATGGGGGGCAATGTACATTGGACTATCCCCCTACACCAGTATTACTGGGGTAAGGGAATTTTCCTGGAACTGGGGTTACCTCTATCTATTTAACGGCTTGGGTAATAATAAACGGAGAGAAATAATCAATTTTTCCTAAAAAGGGGGGGAGTATATGGCAATGAACGTATATTATTAAACTGAAAACCAAGCTTTAGGAGGCGCATTTTGTAAAGTTATCGTTTTTATTTGTGTGTAGGCATTAAGTGTTTCTTTGCAAAACTCTCTGCCAATACCACTATTCTTATATCCACCGAAAGCAGTGCCATCGGTAATGTTTGAATAACTATTAATCCAGACTGAGCCAGCCTCTAATTTATCTGCTGTCTCCATAGCCTGTGTCAGGCTACGGGTGTAGATACCGGATGCCAATCCATATTCGGTATCATTTGCTTGTTTAATCATGTCATCATAATCAGACCATTTTATTAAAGTGAGTACTGGCCCGAATATTTCTTCTTGGCAGATGCGCATATTATTTTCTGCAGAAAAAATTGTTGGTTCTATAAAGAAACCGTGCTCACAACCAGAGATTATACGCCTATTTCCGCCAGCCAATAATCTTGCTCCCTCATTTATTCCCGTCCGTATATATGAAAGCACCCGCTCACCTTGCTTTGGCGATACTAAACAACTAACCCGTGATTCTCCCTCTAAAGGAGGACCAACAGGTATGCGTTTGAATGAATCTACTAGTTTTTCGGTGAAGTCATCATATATATCCGCGTGTACAAATAATCGGGTACCTGCTAAACAAGATTGCCCATTATTATGAATTGCGGCAAAAGTGACATTATCGACTACGGCATCAATATCATCGATATCTGAAAAAACGATATTGGGGCTTTTCCCACCTAGCTCCAAAGTGATAGGAATTAACCGTTCCGCTGCTGCCTTTGCCACTATCTTGCCAACCGCGGTACTGCCAGTAAACGATAGCTTCCTAACTTTTTTATTACTGGTTAATGCTGCACCAGCAATATGACCTAACCCGGTAATAATATTTACAACTCCACGAGGGAATATCCTTGCAATATGCTTGCCTAGTTCAAGAGTCGATAATGATGCGTTCTCATCTGCTTTCAAAACTACTGTATTGCCAGTGACCAATGCTGGTGCAAGTTTAAATGCTGCCATAATTGCCGGCGCATTCCAGGGGATTATTTGACCACAAACACCTAGCGGTTCGCGTTTTGCCAGGCTGTACCCGCCAGTAATAGTTTTGCCTACATCTTCATGGCCCATAATGATTGAAGCGAAGTAGCGATAATGGCGAATTGCGATCTGATAGTCTCGACGTACCTCACTAATGCAACGACCAACATCATGAGCATCAAGTTGTGCCATTCTTTCCAAATCCTTCTCTAGGGCACTTGCCAGCGTTTGAACTAATTGCGCACGAACGTGCTGTTCAGTGGCTTTCCAGCTAGGAAAAGCAGCATCAGCGGCAAGTACGGCACGTTCAACGTCATGCTCATCGCAATAATGTAAATCTGCTATGTGTTTTCCTGTTGAGGGGGAAATGATTGGATGTATGTTATCGTTATGTAGTTCAAACACACCATTAATGAGTGGTCCGTATTCTTTATCTAAAGTCATATTAAATCCTAATTATTCTAACTGATTGACAACGGAGATCATTATTAACAGTTCTGTATGGATGAAATAGAACGATATTGCTTTAAATACTGATAGTGAAATAAGCAGTCATGGATATACAAACAACTTTATGAAGACAGGGGAGCCCGGTTTATTAGTCCATGGAACACGTTCTGGTAAAATGACTTTTATGGATGGTCTAGAACTTTTTCTCGGGATAGGTGATTACGCTATGGAAGAACGTTTTAATAGCATAAAAAAACTATTTACGCCGGTTGAGTTTTATTTTTACCTGAAAGATAGGTTTTTGATAGATTTATCTCGTGACAAAAAACCGTTGCATTTAATTTGTTGTTTTTCAGGGCAAGCCTCCAATAGTCAGCATGGCACAACAATTATCCAATATAGCGCAAAGGCCCATATGGTCTTATGGTTTACATGAAGTAGTGGGAGCTAAAGATATAGAGAAGGGGCTTATGGATCTTATTAATGGGAAAGGAAAACTCTTCAATTCCAAGGGTGTGAAAATTAAATCTGAACTGATTTACCCTCAATTATAACGCATGAAACTTAAGAGGTTCAGCATAAAAAACAAACAAAAGCTGAAATGATTAAAAATATAGTTTTATATTCAATAACAGTAATGACTCAGAAATTGCGTTATTTTCCGCCACTATTACCAGTGATTTATCGAGGCCAACAAACTAGGATAAATCATAATGGAATCAACTAATATTCTTAAATACAGATAGGGGGTGGCAATGCAAAAATGTGCTCCTCACAGGATATCACATATTAAGATAGTGGTTAGTACCATGAGTAAAGTAGGCATTACATACATAAGATATCTAGGCGCGATGGTGTGGCCGTCGCTGCCACACCATCGCGCCTTAAATAAACATCGGGAAAATGATTGCGGCGTCACACTCAGGGCCCAGGAGTGGGCTCTCTAGAATAGGAAACTCGCTGCAGGCTACTTTTCGCCGAGGGAATACCGGCATCAGCGGATAACATTAACTTAGAAACAAATTTTTCTGGATATAATAGGTCAAGATAAACATGAAATTTACTAACTTTTTTAAGCGGGGGCCGTCAGGTAACATTAACCTGCACCCTGAAAATGCAGAGCCATACTCTTATTATAAAGCCATAGAGGTAAGTAGGGAATGTAGGTATTATAGACCAAAGCTGCGATTATTTAAGAAAAAGTATGAAGTAATATTCAGGTATGGATATACAAACAACTTTATGAAGACAGGAGAACCAGGCATAATAGTTCATGGAAGCCCTAATGGTAGATTAAAATTTTTTGATGGTATAGAACCTCACCGCACGGCAGGTGATTATAATAGCAAGAAGAAAAGTCTGACACCGCTTGAGTTTTATCATCACCTAATATATAGGTTACAGATAGATTTAGCTCGTGACAAAAGACCGTTGCATTTAATTAGTTGTTATTCAGGGCAAGCCCTCAATCATCGGGAAATGAGCGTGGCACAACAATTATCTAATATAATGCAAAGACCCATATGGTCTTATGGTTTACATGAAGTGGTGACATATAACTGCCGCCTAAGAGGGCTTTATGATATTATTCATGGGGTAGGAGAATTCATCGATAATAATCAAGTAAAAATTAAACCCAAAATGATTCGGCCTAATTGGCATGGTGTCATATAAAACTTAAGAGTTTCTTGAGCGGGTGCGGAGTAAAATCAGACAGATTGGACCGGTTAATTTCCGCCTTCCTGCCGGTGAGTGAGTGCAACAGTATCGCCACCGCCCCCAGCAGTGGCTTAGCGAACCAGGCAAAGCGTAATTTGGGACGTGTCTAAGTAGAAGACTAGAATGTTGCGCATTCATATGGACTGAAGTAGCTAGTAAATGTAGGGGGGGGTAGTGGTCAACAAAAACTGGCCACAGCTTTAGAGTTTTTCCAGAACAATCGTTCTGATTCATTCGGCGTCAAACCACCATTATATTGATGAGGTCTGAGCTGGCTGTAATATCCTGTGATGTGATTCGTTATTGCCGTGCTGGCTTCGCTAAAATTCGCGTAGCCATTATCCGGTACCCACTCTGTTTTCAGGCTTCTGAAGAACCGTTCCATTGGACTGTTATCCCAGCAATTTCCACGGCGACTCAGGCTTTGCTTTGTCTGATATCTCCACAGTAACTGTCTGAAATTCCTGCTGGTATAGTGACTGCCTTGATCCGAGTGATACAGTAAATTAGCCGGTTTTCCCCGTGTTTCCCAGGCCATCGACAGGGCTTTACCTGTCAGTGCGGAATCAGGGAAAAATGACATCGCCCAGCCAACCGGTTTACGGGAAAACAAATCGAGTACAACAGCCAGATAAGCCCAGCGTTTTCCCGTCCAGATATAAGTCACATCACCGCACCAGGCCTGATTAGGCTCGGTAACAGCAAACTGGCGATCCAGATAATTAGGGATCTCAATGTGTTCCTTAGACGCCTTCTTATAACGATGGCCAGGTTGCTGACAGCTGATAATATTGAGCGCTTTCATCAGCTTTGTTGCCCGCCAGCGGCTCAGTTTTATACCTTTGGTGGTGACCATTGCGGCAATGCTTCGCGCTCCTGCTGAACCGTTACTTTCGCGATAAACTTCACGCATAAGGCTCAGTAATGCCACTCTCGTGGCGTCAGACTTCCTGGGCTGCCGCCAGTATTTATAACTGCTGCGATGAACCCCAAACACGTTGCACACAACGGCAACAGGAAAACACGCCCTGAGTTTCTCAACTAATGAGAATTGTTCAGGGAGTCTGACATCAAGAGCGCGGTAGCCTTTTTTAATATATCCCTTTCCATTTCAACGCGTTGAAGTCTTTTCTTCAACTCACGTATCTCAATCTGCTCAGGTGTCATGGGTGAAGCTATGGGTGATTTTCCCGCTCGCTCTTCTTTCAGTTGTCGAACCCATTTATCCATCGTGGATTTGCCGACATTCATCGCAGTGGCAGCGGCGGCAACGGTGTAATGCTGATCGAGTGCAAGCTGGGCAGCCTCGAGGCGAAACTCGGGGCTAAAATTGCGTCTGTTACGTCCGGTCATAATGTCACCTGTTTTGACTCTGAGGTGATGATATCACCTCTATTCAGGTGGCCAAATTCACTATGCCACTACATACCTCAACCTCTATCCCTGTAACTACCAGGAGTAACGCCGTAGGTTAATTTAAATAATCGACTCAAGTGAGATTGGTCGGCGAAGCCACATGCTATCGCAACCTGAGCTATATTCTCGCCAAAGGACAGCATTACCTTAGCTTTTTGTAGTTTGAGTTGCCGTTGATAGCGGCTAGGAGATAACCCAAACGTTGATGTAAATTGGCGACATAGATGAAATTTTGACATGCCAGCGGCCTTAGATAGTTCATCCAGTTGGAAAATGTTCACATAATTGTCGTGTAAGTATTCTTTCGCGATCATTAAACTTCTTAAAGGAATATAATCCCTTTTTTGAAATCCATAAAAAGAGGGGTGTTTGATAGTATTAATAAACTCGGCTAGGGCTTGGATCCAGGACTCCTCACGTTCAAAGTTGTTAGCTTGACTATTAGTTAATACACTGGCGGCGGCACAAAGTTTTTGCGAAAGCTCTGGCTGATAAAAAAATCCACTATGAACGGATGCCAATTTTATTTCCATGCTTTCCGCAGCTTTAAGAATAGTTTCCGTTGAAGGATAAAACATAAAATAATGGCATCCATCTTGCCCGATTGCGGAACCTCCATGGATCTGTCCAGGAGCAATAGCGCTAATTTGCCCACGTTTTACTATATGATCTCCGTTACGGTTAGGGCTGCTATCGTTTGCTCCCCTAAGTACGACACCAATAGACCAAGTTTCATGCCAATGGGCATCAAACTGATGATCGGAAAAGTTTGCGACTAATAACTCTAAGTTACTTAAATCATCAAATCTATATATCCTGGCAATATTTTTCATGCTGTTTAACTATTAATATATTAAGAGGAGTGGATTAGCATAATTGATTTATTATGAACAGAGGAACTCGTTTACGAGGAATACAGGGGGTTTTATAGATACTTATTTTTTGAAACCAACAAAATACTTTATCAAAATATGGATGTTAACATACCTTTCCTGACTATATGATAACCCTTAGAATTGACCTGCTCCCCGTTGATTAGTACACCCCGATGTTAGTAATGTCTTCATAAGCCACATGAGGACATCCCCATGAAGAAGCGTTTTTCCGACCAACAGATCATCAGTATTCTCCGCGAGGCTGAAGCCGGGGTATCCGCTCGGGAACTCTGCCGCAAGCACGCCATTTCCGATGCCACTTTTTACACCAGGCGTAAGAAGTATGGCGGTATGGCGGTATGGCGGTATGGAGGTGCCTGAGGTTAAGCGCCTGAAGTCGCTTGAGGAAGAGAACGCCAGACTCAAGAAGCTGCTTGCCGAAGCCATGCTGGATAAAGAGGTGCTTCAGGTGGCTCTTGGGCGAAAGTACTGACGACAGACCAGAAGCGGGAAGCCGTGATGTTGATATGTGATGTGACCGGTCTGTCGCAACGTCGTGCCTGCAGGCTCACAGGTTTATCCTTGTCGACCTGCCGCTATGAGGCTCAGCGTCCGGCTGCTGATGCGCATTTATCAGGGCGCATCACTGAGCTGGCACTGGAG
>NZ_JBLWEX010000200.1:0-15655 GCF_048323875.1 Yersinia sp. LJYL362 | reverse complement strand
AAAAATTGAAAGCAGCCCTAAAAGCGCGTGGCGAAGTGGCCGGTATCGCCTCAGAAGAAGAAGATGACATTGTTATCTTTGATGGTGGCCGCGCAGAAAATGCCAAATATGTGGTTCTGATGGACCCACTGGATGGTTCTTCAAATATTGACGTGAATGTGTCCGTCGGTACTATTTTCTCCATCTATCGTCGCATCACCCCATTTGGCACACCGATTACTGAAGCTGACTTCCTGCAACCGGGCACCAAGCAAGTTGCGGCAGGCTATGTGGTGTACGGGTCGTCAACCATGTTGGTGTATACCACCGGTTATGGCGTCCATACATTCACTTATGATCCATCGCTGGGTGTTTTCTGTTTATCCGGCGAAAAAGTGCGTTATCCCGCAACCGGTTGCATGTATTCCATCAACGAAGGGAACTACATTAAATTCCCATTGGGTGTGAAGAAATACATCAAGTATTGCCAGGAACAGGATGAAGCCACTCACCGCCCATATACTTCGCGCTATATTGGCTCACTGGTGGCCGACTTCCATCGTAACCTGTTGAAAGGGGGGATTTATATCTACCCAAGCACCGCCAGCCACCCGCAAGGTAAATTGCGTTTGCTGTATGAGTGCAACCCAATGGCGTTCCTGGCAGAACAAGCCGGTGGGAAAGCCACTGATGGGGTTAACCGCATTCTGGATATCGTGCCGGAGAAACTGCACCAGCGCGCACCTTTCTTCGTGGGCACTAAATCCATGGTCGAAGATGCAGAAGGCTTTATCGCCAAATTCCCAGATGAAGAAGCGAAGTAACTAACACTAACATTAGAATACAGCGGCCCGCTAAGCCGCTGTTTTTTTATGCTACGACCGCCAGCTCATCACCTTGTAATTTAAATACCGCCATACTGGCCGACAGTGCATCGGCTTGTTCCTCTAATGAACGCGTCGCCGCAGCGGCCTGTTCCACCAATGTGGCATTCTGCTGCGCCACCTGATCCATCTGTGCAATAGCGACATTCACTTGCTCAATGCCACTACTTTGCTCATAAGAAGCAGCTGAGATTTCGCGCATTAATGCAGTCACGCGGTTCACTTCATCGGCAATTTCATGCATGGTTTTCCCTGCGGATTCAGCCATATCCGCCCCTTCCTGCACCCGATTTTGCGATTCAACAATCAAGTCTTTAATTTCTTTTGCTGATTGTGCGCTGCGCTGCGCTAAATTGCGAACCTCACCCGCCACCACCGCAAAACCACGCCCCTGCTCGCCGGCTCTGGCGGCTTCAACTGCTGCATTAAGCGCTAGAATGTTAGTCTGAAACGCAATGCCATCAATCACGGCAATAATATCGGAGATACGGCGCGAACTGGTGGTAATCGCCTGCATTTTATCAACGACGTGACTGACGACTTTACTGCCTTTACTGGCGATATCCGACACACTCATCGCCAGACGATTGGCCTGATCCGAGTTTTCAGCATTCATTTTCACCGTCGAGGTCAACTGTTCCATACTGGCCGCAGTCTGTTCCAATGAAGATGCCGATTCTTCAGTACGCTCCGCCAAATGATTATTACCTGCGGCTAATTCTCGCGATCCAATGCCAATTTGCCCCCCGACATCACGCACATTACTGACAGACACCACCAGCGATTGCTGCATGGTTTGTAGTGCTCTTGCCAGCCGGGCCAATTCCGTATTGCCCTCGCTGTTGATATTGTGAGTTAAATCACCATCGGCTATATATTCCAGTTGATGAATTGATTGCTCCAACGGCTGCAAGATGATGTATTTAAGCGCAAACCACGCCAACACCGCAGAAATTAAGGTGATGATGCCCGCAGCCACAATGATGGCTAATTTAATATTGGCTGCACTATTGGCTTTATCAATTTGTAAATGACCTGCATTCAGCGCATAACTGCGAAAAGTCGCGACATCATTATTAAAGGCTTTGCTGATATCGGTAATACTCTTTTCCAGCACCTCGTAATATTCATCAGCGTAACCGGCTTTGATAGCCGACAACATCGGTATAACGCCCTTATCGACATAATTCTTATAACTTTTTTGGATATTTGTCGCCAGTTCCTGTCCATCTCCCCGGTCAGATACCGCGCTGACAAACCGTGCCATTTCTTTTTGCGATAATACCAGTGACTCTTCGGCCTGCTTTGCCGTTTGCAAAGATTCATCAATCAAGCCTATCTCTAATTGATGAATGGCCAATGCCGCCTCAGTTCTGGCACTTAATGTGGCAGTAAAGCTATTTGATAGTGATCCCAATTCCTCCCCTTGGATTTGATTTATGGCCTGTAATGCGCGCGAGCTTTCCTGAATTGAATTAATACCAATCACACTGACGATTAATAATATCAATGACATAAGGCTTAGCTGAGCAATAAGCCCATTCTTAATGGTAATCTTTTTTAACATCGGTTTTTTTCCGGTTGTGTGCAAATGGTTAAGATTACAAAGTGTTAGCAGTACAGCGGACGGTCTTATTATTTGATTAAGTTATCGGCGCTAAGCGAGTCGTCTTGAACCATCACCGGAAAAACAGCTTAAAATAGATACATTTAGCTAATGACGGGATTTTATCTCAATGAAATAGCCCAGATTCAGGCAATCTCACCGCCATCAAGCAATGAAAAGGACAGGAATTCAGATAAGACTTGGCTATAATAGCCAGCACTCCATTTCTGGTTTGATAAAAGGAAACCGACATGAGCTTGAACGACGTACCTGCAGGTAAAGACCTGCCAGAAGATATCTATGTTGTGATCGAAATCCCTGCCAATGCAGATCCAATCAAATATGAAATCGATAAAGAGACTGGCTCTCTGTTTGTAGACCGCTTTATGTCTACTGCGATGTTTTATCCGTGCAACTACGGTTACATCAACAATACCTTGTCATTAGATGGGGACCCGGTTGATGTGCTGGTGCCAACACCGTATCCGTTGCAGCCAGGTTCAGTGATTCGCTGCCGCCCAGTTGGCGTGTTGAAAATGACTGATGAAGCAGGCGAAGATGCCAAGCTAGTTGCGGTTCCGCACAGCAAACTGACCAAAGAATATGATCACATCAAAGACGTGCAGGATCTGCCAGAACTGCTGAAAAAACAGATCCAACATTTCTTTGAGCATTACAAAGATCTGGAAACGGGCAAATGGGTGAAAGTTGACGGTTGGGAAGATGCCGCCGCAGCTAAAGCCGAGATCTTGTCTTCTTTCGAGCGTGCGAAGAAGTAACTCTCTGTTTCATAGAGTAAAAAGCACATAGCAAAAACACCGCCATTGAGCGGTGTTTTTTGTTTTTCTTTATTACTTATATTGATATCTAGCTTTGCGGCTTATCATTTTCTTCATGGCGCTTAAGCCAATCACCACTGTAAATTCGTGGTAATCCTTCAACCGGTAAACGGTAAAGGTATATCCAGGCACTGCCATAAGGCGTCTGGATCAATTCACGCCGATAATCCTTGGTGTTACTTTTCAGTTCATCTAACTCATTCATAATAGATGAGTTAATCCGATAAACTTCACAATGCACAGTGCCCTCTCCGGGAACCACTGCCGGATAATGACCTAAGTTGTACATATCAAAACCTTCCAGGTCATGTTCGCCCAACAACTGGGCGTCCGTCATCCAGTGACTGTTACCTTGCTTGCGCCGTAAACTACCGTAGACAATAATTCGCATTGTTAGAACTCAAACTGATAAAGCACATCTAATGCCTGATCAATACCAGACACCGCTTCCAGATACAACCTGGGCATCAACCGATAACGTAATGTTAACGTAGCCAGCGAGTCAAATATACCCACACCGTATTTTACTTGCAGATCTTTAGTGACATAGCCGCTCACCACCACTTGTGAGCTATCACCGACCCCTTGAGTATCCAGTGCCAAATTGCTGACGCCAAATGCCTCGCCGATTTTACCCACAAGTTTACCACTTTGCGCAACCCCCATACCGACCAGCATTGAAGTCATCAGGCCGCTGTCGGCTCCTGAATTGCCCAACCCTTGCCCACGTAACAAGTAAGATAGTGCTTCTTGCTGTGACATAGCGGGGTCTGAGAATATTTCCAGCCGTGGCGCATCGGCCATACCCGTCACGCGCACGCCAGCCGTCACACCATCGGCAGTCGCATCAGGGTTACGGATTGCCTCAATATTGAGCAGCGGTTGATCCGGCGGCCCGGAGAACAGCAATATCCCTTTGTTAACAATCAAGTCCTGCCCATAGGCACGGAAACTGCCGGAGGGGATATTAATCTGCCCATTCAACCCCAAACCGCGTTGGTCTTGAACCATTTTTAAATCGCCCTGTAAGCGCGCTTTCAGGCCAAATGCATTCAGGCGGACATCATTACCAATCCGAATCACCAGATTACTGTTAATCGGAATACTGGCCGAACGCGGTGAAATCGGCTGCAAATCATTATTGAGCATCACTTCATCAGGGGAGACGCCGACGGCACTTTCCGGTACTTCTTGCACGGTAATACGCGCCCACGGGATATCGACCGAGCCATTAAGACTAAACAGTTGTGGCGTGGCTTCAAACACAATATCTGGAGAAACATCAATCCGCACCATGGGTGGGACAGTGACCCGTAATTTATTACCTTTTGCCGCAATTCTGGCTCGCCAGGCATTGATATCACGCCAATCGGCATCACCGGACAGATTAAGTTGCCCCTGCGAGGTGCGAATTAGCCCCTCTAGCGTCGAGGTCATACCGTCGAAATTCATCACCAGACGCCCTTCGGTGATATCAAATGGCATCCAGCTACCATCAACATCCACATTGTCCAGCGCCAGCCGGCCAAAGACTAATGGGCTTTTCGCATTGCCGCCTAAACGCAGGTTAGCATTGAGTAAGCCAGAGGCTTTTTCACCATCACTCAGGATAGGGTTAATCATTGCCAACGAGAAATTACTGATAGCAATGTTACCGGATAGATTACGCCGCCCCTCGGGGTCTGCCACCTGCACCTGCCCTGAGAATTGACCATTATTCACCAGTTTAATCAACCAGTCGGCCCGCACCTGCCCATTAGCCACACCACCATTCAAGTTCAGCGTTTCAAAGGCGATCGGCAGCGGATTGCCCTGCACCATTTGTTGGACTTTGACACCATTGCCACTGAGTGAGACCCGCACATCTGGCAAGCTACCACCGGCTTTCCAACTCATATCGGCCCGCCCCGTGAACACACCACTCAGGGTGGTATCCGGGCCGAGGAACGGTTTTATCATCGCTAAATCAAAGCGATTAAGGACCACACTCGCCTGCCCACTCGGGCCTGCTTCAATCGCACGCGGCACGCAAAGCTCTGCATTCGGGTTAAGCCAGCAATGTGGCCCGATGGTGACTCGCTCAAGTGTGTTTTGATAATCCAATGCGATGGCACGACTTAAACGCCATTCACCTACCGGCGTATCAAAGCGTGTATTGTTGAGAGTCCCGCGCCAGCGCTCTTGCTGCCGGTCAAAGCTTCCCTCCAGCGCCAATTGGCCGGAAACCGGCTCACCTTGCATATTCAGGCGCAATTGATGCTGTTTTTCACTGCCACGGGCATCTAACGTTAGGAGGCTGACCACCAAATCGGCTTGCTTGAGCTGCTCGACTCTAATGGCCAGCTGGCCTTGAATTTGATCTGTCGAGCGAACATCGCCATCAATCTTGACCCGATTAATGGTTAATTCTTGCCATTGCAGGCGGCTCGCGGTGAGATCTGCCAACAGTTGTGGCGCTTTAAGGTTACCGCGCAATTTCAGCGTTCCTTTTACCACGCCACCTAGCCCCGGCAACGCACCATCAAGCTGCGGCGCATCGACATTGGCATCAAGCAGCCAGTTGTCATTCAGATCTCCTTTGACATCCAGCTTATTACGGCCTAATGCCAGATTGATGCCCGGAATATGCCACTGACCTGCTGCATTGCCGGTCAATGAACCGCGAGCAGTAACGCGATTCTGTTTCACATTACCGTCCAACGTCAGCTCCGGCACTTGTAATTGCCAGCTGCCGCCATGAATACTGCCGCGAGTCACAATCTTGCCATCCAGTTTTGCCGGCCACTCCGGCCACTGCTTGGCGGTATTAATCCCTGACAGAGTTAAGACCGAGTTCCAACTGATCGCCTTGCTCCAATCCACCACCCCGGTCAGATCGGTATTACCTTGCAGCGCGGCCAGGCGCAAACGCGTCAGATTGAATTGCTCAACATTCCCTTTGCCGTCCAATGTGAAGAGTGCGGGCGGCAAGTCAGTACCTTTAAAGTCCGAGCGGATTGAGAGTGCGTAATCTGTCGCCTGCCCATTAAGCCGCATTCTGAGATTATCGAGTTGAAATTGAGGTTCGCCGCTCAGTGGCCAGCGCAGTTGCTTACTTTGTAGGGTCAGTGCCATGGGCAAACCCGCCTGCGCCAGGGCGGTTTCGGCCTCCAATTGCGCACTCACCGGGCCGGACAAATTAAGCGCGACCTTGAGTTGTTCGCGTAATGCCCCCCCTACTGTCAGTTTCACTTTTTCGCCCTTCAGTGGCTCAATGTTCAACGCACTGTTAACGGTGATACTCAGCGGCCACGAATCGGCTAGCGTCGCCTCACCACGGGCAGACAGCCCGCCCTGTGGCGATTTGATATCGAGTGTGTCCAGTGTTATGCGGTTATCTTGAGTGCTGGCTTGCAGTAACAGACTAGTGATAAGCACATCGGTGTCACCGGTTAGCCGAAGCTGCTGCCCTGAAATCTCTTTAACCTGGATATCCAGCGGCAAACGGAAATCTGGCAAATCGGGTAATAGTGGCTTGGCAAATAACTCTTTTAAGGTTTCACCCAGAGCCGTTTCTGGTGGTGCGGGGGCCGCCGCCTGTTGCTCAACCGCTTCTTTGACGGCGATAGCGGTTTCCACTGCGGGTTTCGCCGCATCAGGGACAATAGCAGGCACTGTTTTTGGCAATGCAATCAATAACCCACTGATCTTAGTCGGCATCAAGTTCAATGCTCGCTGCTGCCAATGCGCGCCAGTGCGGAATTCATTGAGTGAAATCGCCGTGTCATCAATAGTCACTTTGACATTATTCAGCGATAGTAAACGTAGGGTGATGGGATACGGGGTACTCAATTCGCCCATAGGTTCAGTGCTGGCAGGTGCGGGGGCGGCAGGTTCCATAGCTTTGGTATCGACCACCACATCTACATCTTGGGCGGTCAGCGCATTAACACACAGCTCACTGCGCTTCAGACAGGATAGCTGCAATGACAGATGAAACTGCCCCGCTTTCACGGTCACACCCGGCATTTGGTACTGAATACCTTTTAGTGTCAGATCACGCCAGCCACCGCTGACACTGGCTATATCCAGACCAGGCACCCAACGTGCGGCACTGTTGATAACAAAATGCAAACCACTGGTGGTGCCGAGTAAGCCCGCCAGAGTTCCTACCAACAACAGGATAATGAGCAAAAAGGCGATACTGAGTCTCTTTACCCACCTCAGTTTCTTTACCGGCATCGGTTTCTCTGCCGGCACCTGTTCCTCTATTTGCGTCGGTTCTTTTATGCGAGTCATAGTTCAGGCCCCAAACCGATATAAAATTGCACGCCATGTGCTTCGTTATCACCAATAGGTTTCGCGATATCCAGTTTAATCGGGCCGACCGGGGACGCCCAACGCACCCCAAACCCGGCGCCAGTTTTCAAATCACTCTT
This sequence comes from Yersinia sp. LJYL362, assembly GCF_048323875.1. Classification (NCBI taxonomy): domain Bacteria; kingdom Pseudomonadati; phylum Pseudomonadota; class Gammaproteobacteria; order Enterobacterales; family Yersiniaceae; genus Yersinia; species Yersinia sp. LJYL362. Next base: position 7,929 of record NZ_JBLWEX010000200.1, on the reverse strand, counting down.
GCGAATATCATTTACCGCTTCACCGGTATCGACGAATACTGCCCCCCACCAGCGGCCGGTGACGTTATATTGGTATTCTAAAGAGCCGGTAGCTAATCTAGAGGCGCCAGTTAACTTACCTTCGCTGTCACGCGGAGAGACATCGCGGAATTTATAGCCGCGAATACTGCGATCACCACCGGCAAAGAAGCGCAGTGACGGCGGCACACGGTCAAAATTATTGGTTTCAATCCAGCCCAAATTACCGCGCACCACAAAGCGGTTTTTCTCACCCAAGGTGCGTATCCACACGTTTTGCGCCTGGAAGATGCCGAAATCAACATCAGACCCCCAAGTGGTATCAGACACATCAATAGAATAGCGTTGGCTATCGCCCCAAACCGGCATGGCCCCACCACGTTGACGGGTGCGGTTAATGCTCACCCCCGGATACAGCAGCATGGTGGTGTCCGTCACACTGCCCTGAGTAAAGTGATCCAGACTCCAACGCAGGTTGATTGCGCGCTGCCAACCGCTGGATAAATCCCAGAAACGAGCCACGTTGAGTGTCGTGGTATCTGATTTGGTGTCATTCAGATCCGTGCGTTTAAACCCGCCCTGTAGCAGGTAATACTGCTCAAGTGGGTTTTTTAACAGTGGGATACGATAGCTGAAATCCAGTGTCTGCTCGGGTGCTGAGAGTGTGGTGCTCGTCGTCAAACTGTGCCCGTAGGAGTTCACCCACGGTTTACGCCAACTGGCCGTCAGGCGCGGACCCACATCCGTGGCATAACCGCCCCCCAGCTCAACGGTGTTCTCTGTTCGAGGTGTCACGACGGCGTCAAGCGGCAAAATTCTGGTTTTCTTCGCATCACGAAAATCCGGTGAAACGACAACAGAGTTAAACCAGTTTGTCGCAGAAAGGCGGCGGTTCAGTTCGGCCAGATCATCAGCGGAGTACAATTGTCCTTCATGAAATGGCACTAAATTTTGCAGATAATCTTCACGTATTTGTGAGCCTTGGAAGATAACTTTACCAAAGCGATAGCGCTGGCCGCTGTCAAAATCAATATCCCAGAAGGCTTTACGCAGTTCTGCGGCAACACCTAGCTGGCTTTTGATCATATTGGCATCAAAATAACCTCGGCGTAATGCCAGGCCAGTCAGTGAACTTTTGAAATTATCAAAATCGCCATGATTAAGCACCGAGCCAATTTTAGGCGTATCTCGGCGCACCAACGCCAGATAATCAGGATCGGTTTTCGCGCCGCCTTGCAGCACGATATCCACACCGGCAATCAAAACCGGCTCTCCGGGAACCACGTGGGCGATTAACACCGAACGAGCAGGTGCCGGGCGTTGTTGTAAATCGAAAGTAATGGTGGGGTCATAATACCCCAAAGCGCGTAGCCCCTGACGGATGGCTTCATCCACCCTGGAGCGAAATCTCCCATCAGCTGTGACTTCATCAGTGCCAATTGTTGATAAACGCGCCCTGACATTTCTTTCTAAATCCCCGCTAAGACCCTCAACCTGCAACCGCACATTAGCAGCGTAGGCGATAGGTGTGGCGAGCAATACACACAAAAAACATAGAATAGGGTATCGTGGCACGCGTACTCCTGATTAGGTCTACTTTCCTGTAAAAAACGATCTTACGGGCATTTCAAAAAAAGTGGAATCGACCACACTATACTCTAAATAATTCGAGTTGCAGGAAGGCGGCAAGCAAGAGAAACCCGATGAGCTTACTGTTTTGTAAGTGATTCGGGTGATTGAACGTAGCCAACGCACATGCAACTTGAAGTATGACGAGTATATTATCCCGCGTACAAAGACCGATTAAAGCCTATAACCCCTAAAACTCTACCTTAAGCCGCTACATTTATGCGGAATGGATCTTATTGTGTGCAAACTCGTCATCAGATACAACTGTCTATCGCCATTCACTGTAAACATCTTGTTAGTTATTTACTGTAAACTTAGGGTTCACTGTCAACATCGGAGTCTATTGTGGTGCAAAATTTTGATAAAACTGCCGTCATTGATGCGGCGAATGCTTTGCCAGGTCGACTGACACCGATGCCGGTCGCAACTCTCCATGTGGTGAATGGACACTCCATGACACATGTCCCTGAAGGTATGGAAGTTGCTGTCTTCGCGATGGGCTGCTTCTGGGGTGTTGAGCGCCTGTTTTGGCAACAACCGGGCGTATATAGCACCGCTGCGGGTTACAGTGGTGGATACACACCAAACCCAACCTACCATGAAGTGTGTAGTGGCCGCACCGCGCACGCAGAAGTGGTTCGAGTTGTATTTGATCCTGCCATCATGAGTTATCAGCAACTATTGCAGATCTTCTGGGAAAATCACGATCCCGCTCAGGGAATGCGTCAAGGTGGAGATGTCGGAACACAATATCGTTCAGCTATTTACGTGTTGACCCCAGAACAGGAAGCGCAAGCGCAAGAGAGTAAGATCCTGTTCCAACAAGCCATGATAAAAGCAGGTGACAGCCGAGCTATCACCAGCGAGATTGCTGTTGCTCTGCCGTTTTACTACGCCGAAGATGACCACCAGCAATATTTATACAAAAACCCACATGGATATTGTGGTTTGGGCGGTATCGGCGTTTGTATGCCTCCTAATTTGTAAGGCTGGCGGCGCTCTCACTGCTGCTGCTATACTACTTCGGGCTGTTCATTTTCAGCCCGATAACGACTTTCTGCCGTTATCCAGAAACTAATTGAATTAACCGAAATAACAGTATGGCCCTTCCTTACGATCGCCGGCGCTATCGTCGGTACGACACGGACAGATTATGTTAAACAGTATTTTACTGATTCTATTTTTAATCGCAGTGAGTGCCTTCTTCTCGTTATCAGAGATTTCACTCGCAGCATCGCGAAAAATTAAATTAAAACTTCTGGCAGATGAAGGCGATATCAACGCCTTACGAGTACTTAAATTACAAGAAACTCCGGGGATTTTCTTCACCGTGGTTCAGATTGGGCTGAATGCCGTCGCCATCCTCGGTGGTATTGTCGGTGATGCGGCATTCTCGCCCTCTTTCAAGGTGGTATTTGAACGTTTTATGTCGCCTGAGCTTGCCGATCAAGTCAGTTTCATTTGCTCATTTGTCCTGGTAACCAGCTTATTTATCCTGTTTGCAGATTTAACCCCGAAACGCATCGGGATGATTTCACCTGAAGCGGTTGCTGTGCGGATCGTCAACCCGATGCGCTTCTGCCTGATGATTTGCCGTCCATTAGTTTGGTTCTTCAATGGGATGGCGAACCTGATTTTCCGCCTATTTAAGCTACCAATGGTTCGCAATGATGATATCACCTCGGATGATATCTACGCGGTCGTGGAAGCGGGCGCATTGGCGGGGGTGCTACGCAAGCAAGAACACGAGCTGATTGAAAACGTATTTGAGCTGGAGTCCCGTACCGTCCCCTCTTCCATGACTTCACGCGAAAGTGTGATTTATTTTGATCTACGGGAAAGTGAAGACAGCATCAAAGAGAAGATTTCGACCCATCCACATTCAAAATTCCTGGTCTGCGATGGTCATATCGATCAAGTGGTGGGTTATGTTGATTCCAAAGACTTGTTGAACCGGGTCTTGGGCAATCAGAGCCTGGTGCTCAGCAGTGGGGTACAAATCCGCTCGGCGTTGATTGTGCCGGATACTCTGACTCTCTCTGAAGCACTGGAAAGCTTTAAAACTGCTGGTGAAGACTTTGCGGTTATCCTCAACGAATATGCTTTGGTCGTTGGGATAATTACGCTGAATGACGTAATGACTACCTTGATGGGCGATTTGGTCGGCCAAGGGCAGGAAGAACAGATTGTCGCCCGTGATGAAAGCTCATGGCTGATTGAGGGTGGTACGCCAATTGAAGACGTCATGCGCGTGCTGCATATCGACGAATTCCCGCAATCGGGCAATTATGAAACTATCGGCGGCTTTATGATGTATATGTTACGCAAAATTCCAAAGCGCACCGATTTCGTCAAATATGCCGGTTATAAGTTTGAAGTGGTGGACATCGATAGCTATAAAATCGATCAGTTATTGGTGACCAAACTCAGTGATCAGCCAGCGCCAATATTGCCAAAAGCACCGCATGAAAGCAGTGACGCATAACCGCTGATATTTTTGTGATGATTGAAACATTAGCGGCTCCTATTTAGGAGCCGCAATTAATTCGAGCCGGGGATGTCACTAGACTTCAGTTTGCAGACGCATTACTTGCCGGTTAACTTCCGACATCACCTCAAAATGGCGTTTATCCCTAACTTTCGGGATTAAAATTTTGCCCTTATCAAACTCAAAAGCCCCCATATCCTTGATATACAACCGACCGCGAAAGAGCGTTTTGACATACATCGCGATTTTTGCCGGATTGTAACGTTGGAAGATCCTCATTGTTTTACTTTCCTCCCATAGCACTAGTACGTACCCTCTGGCGCCTTAGCGACCACGATCACAGGTAGCGTAAGTTAATTGCAGAGTAATAGACCTAGAGTATGGTGTTAAGTTCCCGCAAAACTAGTCATTGATGCTGGATTTACATAATATTACAGTGTCATTAAGAGAAAATGAGAGTTCGTAACAGAATAACCATCTAGTCACTGTCAGAAATAATTATTTTAGACAAACAGGACAGACCTCTGATCTGCACCTATTATTGGGAAACTTGTCTGCTGTCAGGACTAAGTCATCATTCATAAGATCCACAAGGACATCCCATGATAAAAAATAGCCTGCTTATACTGTCGCTGCTGTTAACCCCCTTTATGGCTAGCGCGCTCACCATCCAAGTTGACCAGCGGGTTCCGCCGGTAGGTGTCAGCGATAAAGGCGAATTAAACTACGATAAGGCTACTGATCAGTTTAGCTATAAAAACTGGAATAGCTCGCAATTGCCCGGCAAAGTGCGCGTTGTCCAGCATATTGCTGGCCGCACATCAGCAAAAGAACTGAATGCGCCGTTGGTGGAAGCTATTAAACACGCCAATTTGCCACACGAACATTACCAAACGACGACAATCGTCAATACCGATGACGCCATCATCGGTACTGCGGTGTTTGTGCGTAATAGTATTGAAAGTAATAAGCGGGAATTCCCCTGGTCGCAGTTTGTGGTCGACAGCAATGGGAGTGTTCAAAAGGCCTGGGGTTTAGCGGAGAAAGGGTCGGCTGTCGTGGTGCTGGATAAGCAAGGAAACGTTAAATTTGTCAAAGACGGTGCGCTGACCGCAGAAGAAGTGCAGCAGGTCATCGACCAACTGCACCAGCTTGTGAAACAGTAAAACTAGAACAAAGATACTCTGAAGCCGGGGTTCAGGAAAGATTCACGCGGGATATAAGAAAGTGGTTTACCCCGCCAATCGTGAACTTGTGCCCCGGCAGCTATGGCGACTGCATGCCCGGCGGCGGTATCCCACACATTGGTCGGCCCAAAGCGAGGATACAGCTGCGCTTTTCCTTCAGCGACCAGACAAAACTTAAGTGATGATCCAACTGCTACCGTCTGGTGCTCGCCCAATTGTGCCAAATAATCTTCCAGCTCGGCATCACTGTGGGAGCGGCTGACAACCACCAGCGGCGGGACAGCATCACGCACCTCAATCTGCATACGCCGGCCACACTCTTCTTTCCACGCCTGGCCGTTTTCCGCGCTATACATCACTTCACTCGCCGGAGCATAAACTACCCCCAACACCGGTACCCCTTGGTCAATCAGGGCGATATTGACGGTGAATTCGCCATTGTGGTTCAGAAATTCTTTGGTGCCATCCAGTGGGTCAACCAACCAATAGCGCTGCCAATGTTGACGCACTGCCCAAGTCGGCGGGTCCTCTTCAGATAACAGCGGAATATCGGGGGTTAATGCCGCCAACCCGGCTTTGATAATCTGGTGAGCGGCAAGATCCGCGGCGGTGACGGGCGAATCATCTTTTTTATGGGCCACATCAAGGGGCTTTTCACCCTGATAGACCGCCATAATCGCCACGCCTGCCTCGCGGGCCAACTGGCAAATTTGCTCTAACATCATCCACCCCTTGGTTTTATGAGTCATGTCGGATATTGATAGTAATTGTTAAATCAATAAGGGTTCCTGGAACGTGTCGCTCACGCTATATTCATTTTAGAACGCAAACTAAAATAAAAATTAATCATCACAACGCGTGATACCTGTTTGGCAGACTAATAATTTTCTAGCCAAATAGCCACCTTTGTCGGATAAGCCTCAATAAAGTCAGGGAAATTAACCTGCTGCAACTGTGAGCATCTCCGCGTTATCCACAATCATTTTCTGCCAAACTTCACACTTTGCTATGACGACCTATTAAATTTACATGTTCTTTTGCGATACAGATCGAATTGTTTTCTTAATGGAAAAGACACGATGGAGAAAGCCATGTTTAAGCGTCCGCTGACGTTATCCCTTCTTGCCAGCCTGATTGCGCTCGCAACCTCAACCGCGCAGGCCGCGACGGTTGATTTGCGAGTACTGGAAACCACCGACCTGCACAGCAATATGATGGATTTCGATTATTACAAAGACAAACCTACGGAGAAATTCGGTCTGGTCCGAACGGCGAGCCTGATTGAAGCGGCTCGCCAACAAGCCACTAACAGTGTGCTGGTGGATAATGGCGACCTGATTCAGGGCAGCCCACTGGGTGACTATATGGCCGCTAAAGGGCTAAAAGCCGGTGAAATTCACCCTGTTTATAAGGCAATGAACACACTGGATTATGCCGTGGGCAACATCGGCAACCATGAATTTAATTATGGTCTGGATTATCTAAAAAAATCACTGGCGGGGGCTAAATTCCCCTATGTGAATGCCAACGTCATTGATGTCAAAACCGGTAAGCCCCTGTTTCAACCTTATATAATTGTGAATACCCCGGTCAAAGATCGTGAGGGAAAAAGCCATAATTTGCGTATTGGCTACATTGGTTTTGTGCCTCCGCAAGTCATGATATGGGATAAAGCCAACCTTACCGGCAAAGTTACCGTCGATGACATCACCGAAACTGCTAAAAAATGGGTACCGGAAATGCGTAAGCAAGGTGCCGACTTAGTGGTCGCAATCCCCCACTCCGGCCTCTCCAGTGACCCTTATAAAACGATGGCAGAAAACTCGGTTTATTACCTCAGCCAAGTGCCGGGAATCGATGCCATTATGTTCGGTCATGCTCACGCCGTCTTCCCAAGTAAAGATTTTGCCACTATCAAAGGGGCAGATATCGCACAGGGGACATTAAACGGCATTCCGGCAGTGATGCCCGGTCAGTGGGGTGACCATCTTGGTGTGGTTGATTTTGTGTTGAATAATGACCAAGGCCAATGGCAGGTGACACAAGCAAAAGCTGAAGCCCGCCCTATCTTTGATAAAGCGACGCAAAAATCGCTGGCCGCCGAAAATACCAACTTGGTCAAAGTGTTAGCCACCGATCACCAAGGCACCCGTGATTTTGTCAGCCAGCCGATCGGCAAAGCCTCAGATAATATGTACAGCTATTTGTCACTGATCCAAGACGATCCGACAGTACAAATTGTCAATAATGCCCAGCGCGCCTATACCGAACACTTTATTCAGGGCGATCCTGACTTGGCCGATTTACCGGTACTTTCTGCCGCAGCGCCATTTAAAGCTGGCGGCCGCAAAAATGATCCTGCCAGTTTTGTCGAAGTGGAAAAAGGCGAACTGACCTTCCGTAACGCCGCCGACCTCTATCTTTACCCAAACACATTAGTGGTAGTGAAAGCCAGTGGCGCAGATGTTAAGCAGTGGCTAGAGTGCTCCGCCGCACAATTTAATCAAATTGATGTGAATAGCAGTAAACCGCAATCACTGATTAACTGGGATGGTTTCCGTACTTATAATTTCGATGTTATCGATGGGGTTAACTATGAAATTGATG
>NZ_JBLWEX010000199.1:0-15589 GCF_048323875.1 Yersinia sp. LJYL362 | reverse complement strand
CATCAATTTCATAGTTAACCCCATCGATAACATCGAAATTATAAGTACGGAAACCATCCCAGTTAATCAGTGATTGCGGTTTACTGCTATTCACATCAATTTGATTAAATTGTGCGGCGGAGCACTCCAGCCACTGCTTAACATCCGCGCCACTGGCTTTCACTACCACCAATGTATTCGGGTAAAGATAGAGGTCGGCGGCGTTGCGGAAGGTCAGTTCGCCTTTTTCCACTTCGACAAAACTGGCAGGGTCATTTTTGCGGCCGCCAGCTTTAAATGGTGCTGCGGCAGAAAGTACCGGTAAATTGGCCAAGTCAGGATCGCCCTGAATAAAGTGCTCGGTATAGGCGCGCTGGGCATTATTGACAATTTGTACTGTCGGATCGTCTTGGATCAGCGACAGATAGCTATACATATTATCCGATGCTTTGCCGATCGGCTGGCTGACAAAATCACGGGTGCCTTGGTGATCGGCGGCTAACACTTTCACCAGGTTTGCATTTTCGGCGGCCAGCGATTTCTGTGTCGCTTTATCAAAGATAGGGCGGGCTTCGGCCTTGGCTTGAGTCACCTGCCATTGGCCTTGGTCATTATTCAACACAAAATCAACTACTCCAAGGTGGTCACCCCACTGGCCTGGCATTACAGCTGGAATACCGTTTAATGTCCCCTGTGCGATATCCGCCCCTTTGATAGTGGCAAAGTCTTTACTCGGGAAAACGGCGTGGGCATGGCCAAACATAATGGCATCAATTCCTGGCACCTGGCTGAGGTAGTAAACCGAGTTTTCCGCCATATTTTTATAAGGGTCACTGGAGAGGCCGGAGTGGGGGATTGCGACCACTAAGTCGGCACCTTGCTTACGCATTTCCGGTACCCATTTTTTAGCAGTTTCGGTGATGTCATCGACGGTAACTTTGCCGGTAAGGTTAGCTTTATCCCATATCATGACTTGCGGAGGCACAAAACCAATGTAGCCAATACGTAGATTATGGCTTTTCCCGTCGCGATCCTTTACTGGGGTATCAACAATTAAATAAGGCTGAAACAGTGGCTTACCGGTTTTGACATCAATGACATTGGCATTCACATAGGGAAACTTAGCTCCCGCCAGTGATTTTTTTAGATAATCCAGACCATAATTAAATTCATGATTGCCGATGTTGCCGACGGCATAATCCAGTGTGTTCATTGCCTTATAAACAGGGTGAATTTCACCGGCCTTTAGCCCTTTAGCGGCCATATAGTCACCCAGTGGGCTGCCCTGAATCAGGTCGCCATTATCCACCAGCACACTGTTAGTGGCTTGCTGGCGAGCCGCTTCAATCAGACTTGCCGTACGGACCAGACCGAATTTTTCCGTAGGTTTATCTTTGTAATAATCGAAATCCATCATATTGCTGTGCAGGTCGGTGGTTTCCAGTACTCGCAAATCAACAGTTGCGGCCTGCGCGGTTGAGGCTGTGAGAGCAATCAGGCTGGCAAGAAGGGATAACGTCAGCGGACGCTTAAACATGGCTTTCTCCATCGTGGCTTTTCCATTAAGAAAACAATTCGACCTGTATCGCAAAAGAATATGTAAATTTAATAGGTCGTCATAACAAAGTGTGAAGTTTGGCAGAAAATGGTTTTGGATAACGCGGAGATGCTCACAGTTGCAGTAGGCAAATTTCCCTGATTTTATTGAGGGTTATCCAACAAAGGTGGCTATTTGGACGGAAAATAATTAGTCTGCCAAACAGGTATTACGCATTGCGATGATTAATTTTTATTTTAGCTTTGCGTTCTAGAATGAATATAGCGTGAGTGACAAGTTCCAGGAACCCTTATTGATTTAACAATTACTATCAATATTCGACATGACTCATAAAACCAAGGGGTGGATGATGTTAGAGCAAATTTGCCAGTTGGCCCGCGAGGCAGGCGTGGCGATTATGGCGGTCTATCAGGGGGAGAAGCCCCTTGATGTGGCCCATAAAAAAGATGATTCGCCCGTTACGGCGGCGGATCTTGCCGCCCATCAAATTATCAAAGCCGGGTTGGCGGTATTGACCCCTGACATTCCTCTGTTATCTGAAGAAGACCCACCGATTTGGGCAGTGCGCCAGCACTGGCAGCGCTATTGGTTGGTTGACCCACTGGACGGCACCAAAGAATTTTTGAGTCGCAATGGCGAATTCACCGTCAATATCGCCCTGATTGAGCAAGGGGTACCGGTGTTGGGGGTAGTTTATGCTCCGGTGAGCGAAGTGATGTATAGCGCGGAAAACGGCCAGGCATGGAAAGAAGAGTGTGGTCGGCGTATGCAGATTGAGGTGCGTGATGCCGTTCCGCCGCTGGTGGTTGTCAGCCGCTCTCACAGTGATGCTGAGTTGGAAGATTATTTGGCGCAATTGGGCGAACATCAGACGGTAGCGGTGGGTTCATCACTCAAGTTTTGTCTGGTCGCGGAAGGAAAAGCGCAGCTATATCCTCGCTTTGGGCCGACCAATGTGTGGGACACCGCCGCTGGGCATGCAGTCGCCATAGCTGCCGGGGCACAAGTTCACGATTGGCAGGGTAAACCACTTTCTTATATCCCACGTGAATCTTTCCTGAACCCCGGCTTTAGAGTGTCTTTGTTCTAGTTTTACTGTTTCACAAGCTGGTGCAGTTGGTCGATGACCTGCTGCACTTCTTCTGCGGTCAGCGCACCGTCTTTGGCAAACTTAACGTTTCCTTGTTGGTCCAGTACCACGATAGTCGACCCTTTCTCCGCTAAACCCCAGGCCTTTTTGACACTCCCATTGCTGTCGACCACAAACTGCGACCAGGGAAATTCCCGCTTATTGCTTTCAATGCTATTACGCACAAACATCGCGGTACCGATGATGGCGTCATCGGTATTGACGATTGTCGTCGTTTGGTAATGTTCGTGTGGCAAATTGGCGTGTTTAATCGCTTCCACCAACGGCGCATTCAGTTCTTTTGCTGATGTGCGGCCAGCAATATGCTGCACAACTCGCACTTTGCCGGGCAATTGTGAGCTATTCCAGTTTTTATAGCTAAACTGATCAGTAGCCTTATCGTAGTTTAATTCGCCTTTATCGCTGACACCTACCGGCGGAACTCGCTGGTCAACTTGGATGGTGAGCGCGCTAGCCATAAAGGGGGTTAACAGCAACGACAGTATAAGCAGGCTATTTTTTATCATGGGATGTCCTTTAGGATCTTATGAATGATGACTTAGTCCTGACAGCAGACAAGTTTCCCAATAATAGGTGCAGATCAGAGGTCTGTCCTGTTTGTCTAAAATAATTATTTCTGGCACTGACCAGATGGTTATTCTGCCTTAAGCTCTCATTTTATCTCACTCACACTGTAATATTATGTAAAGTCAGCATCAATGACTGGTTTTGCGGGAACTTAACTCCATACTCTAGGTCTATTACTCTGCAATTATCTTACGCTACCTGTGATCTTGGTCGCTAAGGCGCCAGAGGGTACGTACTAGTGCTATGGGAGGAAAGTAAAACAATGAGGATCTTCCAACGTTACAATCCGGCAAAAATCGCGATGTATGTCAAAACGCTATTTCGCGGTCGGTTGTATATCAAGGATATGGGGGCTTTTGAGTTTGATAAGGGCAAAATTTTAATCCCGAAAGTTAGGGATAAACGCCATTTTGAGGTGATGTCGGAAGTTAACCGGCAAGTGATGCGTCTGCAAACTGAAGTCTAGTGACATCCCCGGTTCGAATTAATTGCGGCTCCTAAATAGGAGCCGCTAATGTTTCAATCATCACAAAAATATCAGCGGTTATGCGTCACTGCTTTCATGCGGTGCTTTTGGCAATATTGGCGCTGGCTGATCACTGAGTTTGGTCACCAATAACTGATCGATTTTATAGCTATCGATGTCCACCACTTCAAACTTATAACCGGCATATTTGACGAAATCAGTACGCTTTGGAATTTTGCGTAACATATACATCATAAAGCCGCCGATAGTTTCATAATTGCCCGATTGCGGGAATTCGTCGATATGCAGCACGCGCATGACGTCTTCAATTGGCGTACCGCCCTCAATCAGCCATGAGCTTTCATCACGGGCGACAATCTGCTCTTCCTGCCCTTGGCCGACCAAATCGCCCATCAAGGTAGTCATTACGTCATTCAGCGTAATTATCCCAACAACCAACGCATACTCGTTGAGGATAACCGCAAAGTCTTCACCGGCAGTTTTAAAGCTTTCCAGCGCTTCAGAGAGAGTCAGAGTATCCGGCACAATTAACGCTGAGCGGATTTGCACACCGCTGCTGAGCACCAGGCTCTGGTTGCCCAAGACTCGGTTCAATAAGTCTTTGGAATCAACATAACCCACCACTTGATCGATATGACCATCGCAGACCAGGAATTTTGAATGCGGGTGGGTCGAAATCTTCTCTTTGATGCTGTCTTCGCTTTCCCGTAGATCAAAATAAATCACACTTTCGCGTGACGTCATGGAAGAAGGGACGGTGCGGGATTCCAGTTCAAAAACGTTTTCAATCAGCTCGTGTTCTTGCTTGCGTAGCACCCCCGCCAATGCACCCGCTTCCACGACCGCGTAGATATCATCCGACGTAATATCATCATTGCGAACCATTGGTAGCTTGAATAGACGGAAGATCAGGTTCGCCATCCCATTGAAGAACCAAACTAATGGACGACAAATCATTATGCAGAAACGCATCGGGTTGACGATCCGCACAGCAACCGCTTCAGGTGAAATCATACCGATGCGCTTCGGGGTTAAATCTGCAAACAGAATAAATAAGCTGGTTACCAGGACAAATGAGCAAATGAAACTGACTTGATCGGCAAGTTCAGGCGACATAAAACGTTCAAATACCACCTTGAAAGAGGGCGAGAATGCCGCATCACCGACAATACCACCGAGGATGGCGACGGCATTCAGCCCAATTTGAACCACGGTGAAGAAAATCCCCGGAGTTTCTTGTAATTTAAGTACTCGTAAGGCGTTGATATCGCCTTCATCTGCCAGAAGTTTTAATTTAATTTTTCGCGATGCTGCGAGTGAAATCTCTGATAACGAGAAGAAGGCACTCACTGCGATTAAAAATAGAATCAGTAAAATACTGTTTAACATAATCTGTCCGTGTCGTACCGACGATAGCGCCGGCGATCGTAAGGAAGGGCCATACTGTTATTTCGGTTAATTCAATTAGTTTCTGGATAACGGCAGAAAGTCGTTATCGGGCTGAATATGAACAGCCCGAAGTAGTATAGCAGCAGCGATGAGAGCGCCGCCAGCCTTACAAATTAGGAGGCATACAAACGCCGATACCGCCCAAACCACAATATCCATGTGGGTTTTTGTATAAATATTGCTGGTGGTCATCTTCGGCGTAGTAAAACGGCAGGGCAACGGCAATCTCACTAGTGATAGCTCGGCTGTCACCTGCTTTTGTCATGGCTTGTTGGAACAGAGTCTGACTCTCTTGCGCTTGCGTTTCCTGCTCGGGGGTCAACACGTAAATAGCTGAACGATATTGCGTTCCGACATCTCCACCTTGACGCATTCCCTGAGCGGGATCGTGATTTTCCCAGAAAATCTGCAATAGTTGCTGATAACTCATGATGGCAGGATCAAACACAACTCGAACCACTTCTGCGTGCGCGGTGCGGCCACTACACACTTCATGATAGGTTGGATTTGGTGTGTATCCACCACTGTAACCCGCGGCGGTGCTATATACGCCCGGTTGTTGCCAAAACAGGCGCTCAACACCCCAGAAGCAGCCCATGGCGAAGATAGCAACTTCCATACCCTCGGGGACATGTGTCATGGAGTGTCCATTCACCACATGGAGAGTTGCGACCGGCATCGGTGTCAGTCGGCCTGGCAAAGCATTAGCCGCATCAATGACGGCAGTTTTATCAAAATTTTGCACCACAATAGACTCCGATGTTGACAGTGAATCCTAAGTTTACAGTAAATTGCTAACAAGATGTTTACAGTGAATGGCGATAGACAGTTGTATCTGATTGCGAGTTTGCACACAATAAGACCCATTCCGCATAAATGTAGCGGCTTAAGGTAGAGTTTTAGGGGTTATAGGCTTTAATCGGTCTTTGTACGCGGGATGATAGTGTGTTTGATGCCACTTTTTTGCAATGCCCGCAAGATCGGTTTTTACAGGAAAGTACAATTTATTAGGAGTACGCGTGCCACGATACCCTATTCTGTGTTTTTTATGTGTATTGCTCGCCACACCTATCGCCTATGCCGCTAATGTGCGGTTGCAGGTTGAGGGTCTTAGCGGGGATTTAGAAAGAAACGTCAGGGCGCGTTTATCAACAATTGGTACTGATGAAGTCACGGCTGATGGGCGATTTCGTTCCAGGGTGGATGAGGCTATCCGTCAGGGGCTACGTGCTTTGGGTTATTACGACCCCACCATTACTTTCGATTTACAACAACGCCCTGCACCTGCTCGTTCGGTGTTAATCGCCAAAGTGGTTCCCGGAGAGCCGGTTTTGATTGCCGGTGTGGATATCGTGCTGCAAGGCGGGGCGAAAACCGATCCCGATTATCTGGCATTGGTGCGCCGGGATACGCCTAAAATTGGCTCTATTCTCAATCATGGCGATTTTGATAATTTCAAAAGTTCACTGACTGGCCTGGCTTTACGCCGCGGTTATTTCGACGCCAATATGATCAAAAGTCAGTTGGGCGTTGCTGCTGAACTGCGCGAAGCATTCTGGGATATCGATTTCGACAGCGGCGAGCGCTATCGCTTCGGTAAAGTCATTTTCCAGGGCTCACAAATCCGTGAGGACTATCTGCAAAATCTGGTGCCATTTCATGAGGGTGAGCTGTACACCTCTGATGAGTTGGCCGAGTTGAACCGCCGCCTATCCGCCACCAACTGGTTTAACTCTGTGGTGGTTTCGCCAGATTTTCGTGATGCGAAAAAAACCAAAATATTGCCGCTTGATGCTGTTGTGACCCCACGAACAGAGAATACCGTTGAGCTGGGGGGCGGTTATGCCACGGATGTCGGCCCGCGCCTGACGGCGAGTTGGCGTAAACCTTGGGTTAACTCCTACGGACACAGCCTGACGACCAGCACCACACTCTCGGCTCCTGAGCAGACGCTGGATTTCAGCTATCGAATCCCGTTGTTAAAAAACCCACTAGAGCAGTATTACCTGCTGCAGGGCGGGTTTAGACGCACTGATCTTAATGACACTAAATCAGATACCACGACACTCAACGTTGCTCGTTTCTGGGATTTATCCAGCGGTTGGCAGCGCGCGATCAACCTGCGCTGGAGTTTGGATCACTTTACTCAGGGCAGTGTGACTGACACCACGATGCTGCTGTACCCGGGCGTGAGTATCAACCGCACCCGCCAGCGTGGGGGAGCCATGCCGGTTTGGGGGGATAGCCAACGCTATTCCATTGATTGGTCTGATACCACCTGGGGTTCTGATGTTGATTTCGGCATATTCCAGGCACAAAACGTGTGGATACGCACTCTGGGTGAGAAAAATCGCTTTGTGGTACGCGGGAATGTAGGCTGGATTGAAACCAATGACTTTGACCGTGTGCCGCCGTCACTGCGCTTCTTCGCCGGTGGGGATCGCAGTATTCGAGGCTATAAATTCCGTGATATTTCTCCGCGTGACAGCGAAGGTAAGTTAACTGGTGCCTCTAAATTGGCTACCGGCTCTCTCGAATACCAATATAACGTCACTGGCCGTTGGTGGGGGGCGGTGTTCGTCGATACCGGTGAAGCGGTAAATGATATTCGCAAAAGTGATTTAAAAACTGGCGCTGGGTTTGGCGTGCGTTGGGCTTCCCCGGTCGGCCCGATTAAACTGGATATCGCGAAGCCTATTGGCGATAACGAAGCACATGGCGTGCAATTTTACATCGGTTTGGGGCCTGAACTATGACTCGCATAAAAGAACCGACGCAAATAGAGGAACAGGTGCCGGCAGAAAAACCGATGCCGGTAAAGAAACTGAGGTGGGTAAAGAGACTCAGTATCGCATTTTTGCTCATTATCCTTTTGTTGGTAGGAACTCTGGCGGGCTTACTTGGCACCACCAGTGGTTTGCATTTTGTTATCAACAGTGCTGCGCGTTGGGTGCCTGGCCTGGATATAGCCAGTGTCAGCGGTGGCTGGCGTGATCTGACACTCAAAGGCATCCAATACCAAATGCCGGGTGTTACCGTGAAAGCGGGGCAGTTTCATCTGTCATTGCAGTTATCCTGTCTGAAACGCAGTGAACTGTGTGTTAATGCGCTGACAGCACAAGATGTAGATGTGGTGGTCGATACCAAAGCTATGGAACCTGCCGCCCCCGCACCTGCCAGCACTGAACCTATGGGCGAATTGAGTACCCCGTATCCCATCACCCTACGTTTACTATCGCTGAATAATGTCAAAGTGACTATTGATGACACGGCGATTTCACTCAATGAATTCCGCACTGGCGCGCATTGGCAGCAGCGTGCATTAAACTTGATGCCGACTAAGATCAGTGGGTTATTGATTGCATTACCAAAAACAGTGCCCGCTATCGTCCCTGATGCGGCGAAGCCCGCCGTGGAAACCGCTATCGTCCCTGATGCGGCGAAGCCCGCCGTGGAAACCGCTATCGCCGTCAAAGAAGCGGTTGAGCAACAGGCTGCGGCCCCCGCGCCAGCCGAAACTCCTCTGGGTGAAACCTTAAAAGAGCTATTTGCCAAGCCACTATTACCCGATTTGCCAGACTTCCGTTTGCCGCTGGATTTACAGATTAAAGAGATTTCAGGGCAGCAGCTTCGGCTAACCGGTGACACCGATGTGCTTATCACCAGTCTGTTACTGCAAGCCAGCACTCAAGATAACCGCATCACACTGGATACACTGGATATCAAATCGCCACAGGGCGGGCTGTCTGCCCGTGGTGAGGCGACGCTGGCAGATACGTGGCCGCTGAGTATCACCGTCAACAGTGCGTTGAATATTGAGCCACTGAAGGGCGAAAAAGTGAAACTGACTGTGGGCGGCGGGTTACGCGAACAACTCAAAGTCGCGCTTAACTTGTCTGGCCCGGTGAGCGCGCAATTGGAAGCTGAAACCGCGTTAGCACAGGCGGGGTTGCCAATGGCATTGACCCTGCAAAGTAAGCAACTACGCTGGCCACTGAGCGGCGAACCTCAATTTCAACTCGATAATCTCAGAATGCGGCTTAATGGGCAGGCGACAGATTACGCACTCTCAATCCGCTCGGACTTTAAAGGTACTGACTTGCCGCCCGCTATTTTCACATTGGACGGCAAAGGGAATGTTGAGCAATTCAATCTGACGCGTTTGCGCCTGGCAGCGCTGCAAGGTAATACCGATCTGACCGGTGTGGTGGATTGGAGCAAGGCGATCAGTTGGAACTCGGTATTAACTCTGTCAGGGATTAATACCGCCAAACAGTGGCCGGAGTGGCCGGCAAAACTGGATGGCAAGATTGTGACTCGCGGCAGTATTCATGGCGGCAGCTGGCAATTACAAGTGCCGGAGCTGACGTTGGACGGCAATGTGAAACAGAATCGCGTTACTGCTCGCGGTTCATTGACCGGTAATGCAGCAGGGCAGTGGCATATTCCGGGTCTCAATCTGGCATTAGGCCGTAATAAGCTGGATGTCAAAGGTGACCTAAATGACAACTGGCTGCTTGATGCCAATGTCGATGCACCGCAGCTTGATGGCGCGTTGCCGGGATTGGGCGGCATTGTCAAAGGCACACTGAAATTACGCGGTAACCTTAAAGCGCCACAACTGTTGGCAGATCTCACCGCGAGCCGCCTGCAATGGCAAGAATTGACCATTAATCGGGTCAAGATTGATGGTGATGTTCGCTCGACAGATCAAATTCAAGGCCAACTGGCCATTAGGGTTGAGCAGCTCAAGCAAGCCGAGCTGGTGGTCAGCCTCCTAACATTAGATGCCCGTGGCAGTGAAAAACAGCATCAGTTGCGCCTGAATATGCAGGGTGAACCGGTTTCCGGCCAGTTGGCGCTGGAGGGAAGCTTTGACCGGCAGCAAGAGCGCTGGCGCGGGACTCTCAACAACACGCGCTTTGATACGCCGGTAGGTGAATGGCGTTTAAGTCGAGCCATCGCCTTGGATTACCAAAACACACTTGAGCGGGTCACCATCGGGCCACATTGCTGGCTTAATCCGAATGCGGAACTTTGTGTGCCGCGTGCGATTGAAGCAGGCCCGAGTGGGCAGGCGAGTGTGGTACTTAATCGCTTTGATTTAGCGATGATAAAACCGTTCTTTGGCCCGGATACCACGATGAGTGGTGTGTTTACAGGACGGGCCGATGTGAGTTGGAAAGCCGGTGGTAGCTTGCCAGATGTGCGGGTATCACTCAGTGGCAATGGCGTCAAAGTCCAACAAATGGTACAGGGTAATCCACTGCCGATCGCCTTTGAGACACTGAATTTAAATGGTGGTTTGGCTAATGGGCAGGTACGGGCCGACTGGTTGATTAAACTGGTGAATAATGGCCAATTCTCTGGACAGGTGCAGGTGGCTGACCCCGAGGGGCGGCGTAATCTATCCGGCAACATTGCTATCAGTAATTTCTCGTTGGCAATGATCAATCCTATCCTGAGTGATGGTGAAAAAGCCTCTGGCTTATTAAATGCCAATCTCCGTTTAGGCGGCAATGCGAAAAGCCCGTTAGTCTTTGGCCGGCTGGCGCTGGACAATGTGGATGTCGATGGTAGTTGGATGCCATTTGATATCACCGAAGGGCGTCTGGTGATGAATTTCGACGGTATGACCTCGACGCTAGAGGGGCTAATTCGCACCTCGCAGGGGCAACTTAATCTCTCCGGTGATGCCGATTGGCGTGATATCAATGCCTGGAGAGCCAGAATTGCGGCAAAAGGTAATAAATTACGGGTCACAGTCCCGCCAATGGTGCGGATTGATGTTTCTCCGGACATTGTGTTTGAAGCCACGCCGCAACTGTTTAGTCTTAATGGCTCGGTGGACATCCCGTGGGCGCGTATTACGGTGCAAGAAGTACCGGAAAGCGCCGTCGGTGTCTCGCCGGATGAAGTGATGCTCAATAATGATTTGCAGCCTATTTCACCGCGCTCAGCTGGTATCCCAATTAACAGCAACTTGGTTATTCATGTTGGTAATGATGTTCGCCTGAATGCATTTGGCCTGAAAGCGCGCCTACAGGGCGATTTAAAAATGATACAGGACCAGCGCGGCTTGGGCCTGAATGGGCAGATTAATATCCCATCCGGTAGTTTCCGCGCTTATGGACAGGACTTGATTGTTAACAAAGGGGTATTGCTGTTCTCCGGGCCACCGGATCAGCCGCTGCTTAATATTGAGGCAATCCGTAACCCTGATGCGACTGCCGATGGCGTGACTGCTGGTGTGCGCGTGACAGGTATGGCGGATTCACCACGGCTGGAAATATTCTCAGATCCGGCGATGTCGCAGCAAGAAGCGCTATCTTACTTGTTACGTGGACAAGGGCTGGGTAATTCGGGAGCAGACAGCGGACTGATGACCTCAATGCTGGTCGGCATGGGGGTTGCGCAAAGTGGTAAGCTTGTGGGTAAAATCGGTGAGGCATTTGGCGTCAGCAATTTGGCACTGGATACTCAAGGGGTTGGTGATAGCTCACAAGTGGTGGTGAGCGGCTATGTCACCAAAGATCTGCAAGTAAAATACGGTGTGGGTATATTTGATTCGCTGGCTACGTTAACATTACGTTATCGGTTGATGCCCAGGTTGTATCTGGAAGCGGTGTCTGGTATTGATCAGGCATTAGATGTGCTTTATCAGTTTGAGTTCTAACAATGCGAATTATTGTCTACGGTAGTTTACGGCGCAAGCAAGGTAACAGTCACTGGATGACGGACGCCCAATTGTTGGGCGAACATGACCTGGAAGGCTTTGATATGTACAACTTAGGTCATTATCCGGCAGTGGTTCCCGGAGATGGCACTGTGCATTGTGAAGTTTATCGGATTAACTCTTCTATTATGAATGAGTTAGATGAACTGAAGAGTAATACCAAGGATTATCGGCGTGAATTGATCCAGACGCCTTACGGCAGTGCCTGGATATACCTTTACCGTTTACCGGTTGAAGGATTACCACGAATTTATAGTGGTGATTGGCTTAAGCGCCATGAAGAAAATGATAAACCGCAAAGCTAGATAAGCAAAAAAAAACACCGCACAATGGCGGTGTTTTTGCGATTAACTTAAAAAGCACCTTTTCAGGAGGTGCTTTTTGCTATGTATTTTTTGTTATATAAAACAGGAAATTACTTCTTAGCACGTTCGAAAGAGGACAGGATTTCGGCTTTAGCGGCAGCGGCATCTTCCCAACCGTCAACTTTCACCCATTTGCCCGTTTCCAGATCTTTGTAATGCTCAAAGAAGTGTTTGATCTGAGCTTTCAGCAGCTCAGGCAGATCTTGCACGTCCTTAACGTGATCGTATTCTTTGGTCAGTTTGCTGTGTGGAACCGCGACCAGCTTGGCATCTTCGCCTGCTTCGTCAGTCATTTTTAACACGCCAACTGGGCGGCAACGAATCACTGAGCCTGGCTGCAACGGATATGGCGTTGGTACCAGCACATCAACCGGGTCCCCATCTAATGACAAGGTATTGTTGATGTAACCGTAGTTGCACGGATAAAACATCGCAGTAGACATGAAGCGGTCTACAAACAGAGATCCAGTCTCTTTATCGATTTCGTATTTGATCGGATCCGCGTTCGCCGGGATTTCGATCACAACATAGATATCTTCTGGCAGGTCTTTACCTGCGGGTACTTGGTTCAAGCTCATGTCGGTTTCCTTTTATCAAACCAGAAATGGAGTGCTGGCTATTATAGCCAAGTCTTATCTGAATTCCTGTCCTTTTCACTGCTTGATGATGGTGAGATTGCCTGAAACAAGGCCATTCCAGGAAGATAAAATACCGTCATTATCTAATTGCATCTATTTTAAGCTGTTTTTCCGGTGGTGGTTCAAGACGACTCTCTTAGCGCCGATAACTTAATCACATAATAAGACCGTCCGCTGTACTGCTAACACTTTGTAATCTTAACCATTTGCACACAACCGGAAAAAACCGATGTTAAAAAAGATTACCATTAAGAATGGGCTTATTGCCCAGCTAAGCCTTATGTCATTGATTTTATTAATCGTCAGCGTAATTGGCATTAATTCAATCCAGGAAAGCTCACGCGCATTACAGGCCATAAATCAAATCCAAGGGGAGGAACTGGGATCATTATCAAATAGCTTTACTGCTACATTAAGTGCCAGAACTGAGGCGGCATTGGCTATTCATCAATTAGAGATAGGTTTGATTGATGAGTCTTTGCAAACTGCAAAGCAGGCCGAAGAGTCGCTGGCATTATCGCAAAAGGAGATGGCACGATTTGTCAGCGCAGTATCTGAGCGGGGAGATGGGCAGGAATTGGCGACTAATATTCAAAAAAGTTATAAAAATTATGTAGATAAAGGCGTTATACCCATGTTGACGGCTATCAAGGCCGGTTACGCAGACGAGTATTACGAGGTGCTGGAAAAGAGCATTACTGATATCAGCAAAGTATTTAATAATGATGTCGCGACCTTTCGCAGTTATGCGTTGAATGCCGGCCATTTACAAATTGATAAAGCCAATAGTGCCGCCAAAATTAAATTAGCCATCATTGTGGCTGCGGGCATAATCACCTTAATTTCTGCGGTATTGGCGTGGTTTGCGCTTAAATACATCATTTTGCAGCCATTGGAGCAATCAATTCATCAGTTGGAATATATAGCCGATGGCGATTTAACTCACAATATCAACAGTGAGGGTAATACGGAATTGGCCCGGCTGGCAAAAGCGCTACAAACCATGCAGCAATCGCTGGTGGTGTCTGTCAGTAATGTGCGTGATGTCGGTGGTCAAATTGGTATTGGATCACGAGAATTAGCTGCAGGTAATAACCATTTGGCGGAACGAACTGAAGAATCGGCATCTTCATTAGAACAGACTGCGGCCAGTATGGAGCAGTTGACCTCGACGGTGAAAATGAATGCTGAAAACTCGGATCAAGCCAATCGTCTGGCAATGAGTGTGTCAGATATCGCCAGTAAAGGCAGTCAAGTCGTCAGCCACGTTGTTGATAAAATGCAGGCGATTACCACCAGTTCACGGCGTATCTCCGATATTATTGCTGTGATTGACGGCATTGCGTTTCAGACCAACATCTTAGCGCTTAATGCGGCAGTTGAAGCCGCCAGAGCCGGAGAACAAGGCCGTGGTTTCGCGGTGGTGGCGGGCGAGGTTCGCAATCTGGCTCAGCGCAGCGCACAATCAGCAAAAGAAATTAAAGACTTGATTGTTGAATCGCAAAATCGAGTGCGGGAAGGGGCGGATATGGCTGAATCCGCAGGGAAAACCATGCATGAGATTGCCGATGAAGTAAACCGAGTCACTGCATTGATGCGCGAAATCTCAGCTGCTTCTTATGAGCAAAGTAGCGGAATTGAGCAAGTGAATGTCGCTATAGCTCAGATGGATCAGGTGGCGCAACAGAATGCCACATTGGTGGAGCAAGCGGCTGCGGCAACGCGTTCATTAGAGGAACAAGCCGATGCGCTGTCAGCCAGTATGGCAGTATTTAAATTACAAGGTGATGAGCTGGCGGTCGTAGCATAAAAAAAACAGCGGCTTAGTGGGCCGCTGTTTTCTCATGTTAGCGATAGTTACTTAGCTTCTTCATCCGGGAATTTGGCGATAAAGCCTTCCGCATCTTCAACCATGGATTTAGTGCCCACGAAGAAAGGTGCGCGCTGGTGCAGTTTCTCCGGCACGATATCCAGAATGCGATTAACCCCATCAGTGGCTTTCCCACCGGCTTGTTCTGCCAGGAATGCCATTGGATTGCACTCATACAGCAAACGCAATTTGCCTTGCGGATGGCTGGCGGTGCTTGGGTAAATATAAATCCCACCTTTCAACAGGTTACGATGGAAGTCGGCCACCAGTGAGCCAATATAGCGCGAAGTGTATGGGCGCTGTGTGGCTTCATCCTGCTCTTGGCAATACTTGATGTATTTCTTCACACCCAATGGGAATTTAATATAGTTCCCTTCGTTGATGGAATACATGCAACCGGTTGCGGGATAACGCACCTTTTCGCCGGATAAACAGAAAACGCCCAGCGATGGATCATAAGTGAAGGTATGGACACCATAACCGGTGGTATACACCAACATGGTTGACGACCCGTACACCACATAGCCTGCCGCAACTTGCTTAGTGCCTGGTTGCAGGAAGTCTGCTTCTGTGATCGGTGTGCCAAATGGGGTGATGCGACGATAGATGGAGAAAATAGTACCGACGGACACATTCACGTCAATATTTGAAGAACCATCCAGCGGGTCCATCAGAACCACATATTTGGCATTTTCTGCGCGGCCACCATCAAAGATAACAATGTCATCTTCTTCTTCTGAGGCGATACCGGCCACTTCGCCACGCGCTTTTAGGGCTGCTTTCAATTTTT
>NZ_JBLWEX010000198.1:0-15509 GCF_048323875.1 Yersinia sp. LJYL362 | reverse complement strand
GCAGCAAAGCCGATTCACAAAGAAACTTTCCAGTTATTCCGAGCACCCTGAACCCATTGGCATCGACAAAAAAGATCAACATGGTTTGGATCAGGATAAACAGCGCTTCAAGTCCCATCACTGACGGTGTCAAAATCCGGTTATTAGTGACCGTTTGGAATAACACGGTGGCAATACCGGCGGCAAAGGCCACCAATACCATCGTGGCTAAAATAAGGCCACGATGCACCAGTACATATTGAATATTGCCTCTAAGATTAATGGTCATGAAAATAACCATTGCGACAAGGGCAATAATACTCAATAACAATAATCGTTTTGCCGGTGAGCTTAATATTTTATTTTTCTCTTGGGATAGAGAGCTTGGTGAAGAATACTCATTAGCCTGCATGGCGTTTTGTCCTAACAATTAATAATAGGAAAACGAGTGCGCCAATTGCGCCCAGAATAACGCTGGCAGGTATTTCAAATGGGTAACTGACTAATCGACCAATAATATCGCATAACACCACCAGACCACCGCCACACAACGCCACCCAAGGGATGGTTCGACGCAGGTTATCCCCCATCGCCATGCTGACAATATTGGGTACAATTAATCCGAGGAAAGGCAGCACACCGATCACCACCACTACCACGCCGCTGATGATGGCAATAATAGACATCCCCATGAGCATAACCCGCTGATAATTCAAGCCGACATTAACCGAGAAATCCCGCCCCATGCCAGCGACAGTAAAACGGTCAGCGATCAAACAAGCAATCAACGTCAATGCACCCACAATCCACAACAGTTCATAGCGGCCTTGTAATACACCCGAGAAATCACCCGATTCCCAGCTGCCTAATGATTGCAGCAGATCAAACTCCATTGCCAGGAAAGTGGTTACTGCGCTAAACACCGCCCCCAGCATAATGCCGGTCAGCGGCACCATCAGCGCCGATTTCATTCTCATTCGTGCCAGTAGCAGCATAAAAAGTGCGGTACCGCCCATAGCAAAAACGGTCGCTACTAACATCTTAACCATGACCGGTGCGGCGGGGCTAAATACCATGACCAGCAGTAAGCCGAGACTGGCGGACTGGGTAGTACCGGCAATCGAGGGTTCGACAAACCGGTTCTGAGTGAGCATCTGCATAATGAGGCCAGCAACGCTCATGGCACTGCCAGCCAGAACCAAGGCTAATGTTCGCGGCACACGGCTTATCAAAAAGATATCGCGCATGTCGGGATCTGACCACACCTCGGACAAGGTGACATTACCGGCACCAATAAATAGGCTGCATGCCATAAGGCCCAGTAAAATAACCAGGCCTGCTATAAAGCTAAGATTTTTCATTAGTGAGCATTACTGCGCAGCGGCTTGTTTATCCAGCACTGAGCTGATTTTATCCATCAGTTGCATATAGCTTTGCACGCCGCCAGCAATATAGAGCGAGGCAGAATCGAGATAAACTACATGATCGTTTTGCCATGCTTTGGTTTTGCGAATCAGAGGGTTATCCAGGATTTGTTGTGCGGACTGATTTTCAGTGCGGCCAATGGCATTATCGCGATCAAGGACAAACAGCCACTCAGGGTTGGCATTAAGGATAAACTCGGAAGTCACCACGTTGCCATGATTGCCAGCTTCAGTGAAGCTGGCCGCAGGAGTGAAGCCTAACTCGTCAAAAATAAAGCCAAAACGCGAACCCGGTGTGTAGGCCGACATTTTTCCACCACTGACCATCACCACCATGGCAGACCCAGCGTTAGCTGACTTCTGCTTGATAGCATCTATCTGAGAAGTAAATTTACCCAGCAGTGTTTTTGCCTCTTCTTCTTTACCGAAAATAGATGCCAATTGTTCCGTACGCTGTGTCAGGCTTTGGGTAAAGTGCTTAGGATCGATATCCAGCGCGATAGTTGGGGCAATGGCGCTCAGTTTGTCATAGGCATCTTGAGCACGCCCCCCAGCGATAATCAGGTCAGGTTTAGCCTGACTCAGGGCTTCGTAGTCCGGTTCAAATAAGGTGCCGGCATTCAGGTATTCTGAACCGGTGTATTTGGATAAAAACGCCGGAAGATGGGTGCTGGTTTGGGGAACACCAGCCACTTTGATATTCAGGGCATCGGCCGTATCTAATACAGAGGGGTTCAGTATGATGACTTTTTGCGGGTTAAGTGGAACCTGAGTGGTGCCTTGCGCATGTTCGATACTGATTTTTGCCGTGTCTTCAGGGGTTGCCGATGAATTATCACACCCGGTAAGCACAGCAGTGAGTGCCAGTAATGATGAAAATAAAGCTAAACGTAATCGCATTTTCTCTCCTGAAAAGTGGGGATGTAGATATCCTTGATTGGGAACGACAATGATTTGCATTACTAATATCAGGATAATACCGATATATGCCTGTTATTAATAGTTTAGGTCGCCGGATCTGCGGATAAATCTTCACTCGGATAATGAGTCAAACCCATCACTCAAGTTTTTCTGATGAGAAAATTAACTGTAATCAATTGTTTTAATTAAATATAAAATCAACCATTGAGCTTACTGCGCCATGATTTCTCATCGCGCAGGGTTGGTGGTCAGTTGCTCTGATGATAAAGGATAGTTTCTAGCGCGAAACCGCCTCAACTATTGATAGGAAACCATCGGTTTCTATAATGCGGTTTATTCGCAAGTCCGCATCGGCGAGCAATCCTTGCAACTCAGTTTCGGTACGTTCTCTCCCACCATCAAGACATGCCAACATCATAATATCCATGCTCTTGCCATAATGGGGCTGGTTATCTTCCTGAATAAGGGCATCAATAATCAGCACTTTGCCATTAGCCCGCATCGCCTTACGACAATTTTGCAGTATGACTACTGCCTTTTCATCAGGCCAATCGTGGATAATATTTTTCAGTAAATAGATATCTGCCACTGGACATGACGCAAAGAAATTCCCGGATTGGAGCCTCCAACGTGAATCATCACCCAGCTCACTCAGGCAATTCTTGACCAGCACTGGCTCTTGATCGAATAAAATGCCGTGCAGGCTGGGGTTTGCCTGTAATACCCGCAGTAGTAATCCCCCTATTCCCCCCGCTATATCTGCCACAGTAATATTTTCTGGGAAGTTATAACTGCGCACCAGCCCAGGATTCTCCACGGCAGATAAAGAAGACATACCACTGTGAAAATCATAGTCGGAGGCCTGATTCTCTGGCTTTGACCAATACTCAAAAAAAGAAGTACCAAAAACCTGATTAAAAGCACAATGACCACGCACACTGTCGGCAACTAAACTCAGCGGGAGCCAGAAGGTTTCATCGGTGATCATCAGTACCGCTTCGCGTAATGAGTGGGGAGAAGATTGACATAAAAACTCCGCCGCTGGCGTCAGTTCAAATCGCTGCCCGGCAATTTCTTTAAAAATATTCCGAGTCGCCAGTAATCGCAGCACACGATGTAAAGGTAACGCCTCAACGCCTATTTTATCTGCCAATTCCTTTGCTGTTTTTGGCCCGTCTAAAAGATTGTCAGCAATACCCAACACGGCAACGGCTCGCAATGACGCCTGATAGGAAAACCCCGCCACTTGTTCCAAAAGATAAAATGCATTTTTTTCATTTTCAGGTGTAAGTGTTTTATTCATTTCCATGATTGTCATACCCCTAATAAAACCTTGGACAAACGACATAAATAAACAAGCCACGAGCGAGTACTAACAAATTAACCAGAAGTGAAAAGCCCGCAAATAATATGCGGGCAGAAAGAAAATTGAGTTTGATACAGGAGAATTTATACCCCAAATAATTCGAGTTGCAGGAAAGCAGTCGACGCACAGGCAGCTGGAACGATGAGGGGTATAAGAATCTCAATATTTAACGAGCAACCGCCTCGACTATCGAGATATAACTGCCAGTGTCTATAATGCGGTTTAATTTAAGATCGGCTTTGGCAAGCAACTCTTTCAGCTCGGTCTCGGTGCGTTCTCTACCGCCGTCAAAACTCCCCATCAACAGAATATCCATATATTTACCGAAGTGTGGGGCATTACTTTCAGGAATAACGGTCTCCATGATCAATACTTTCCCATTAGGGAGCATTGCCTTACGGCAGTTGTGGAGTATTTCGGCCGTCTTCTCATCTGGCCAGTCATGGGTAATGTATTTCAGTAAATAAATATCTGCCGCTGGACAGGATTCAAAGAAACTCCCCGGTTGGAGTCTCCAGCGAGAATCATCACCCAGCTCACCCAGGCGATTCTTTTCCAGAACTGGCGCGCGGTCGAATAAAATACCTTTGAGTGTTGGGTTAGCCTGCAATACGGTTAACAGTAACCCCCCCCTTCCCCCCGCAATATCCGCAACAGTGGCATTTTCAGGGAAGTGATAACCACGAACCAAAGCGAGGTTTTCCACCACCGACATAGAAGACATTCCCGAATGGAAATCATAATCTGGCGTGCGTGTCTGTGGTTTTGACCAATATTCGAAGAATGACATGCCATAAACATTTTTAAAGGCAGATTCGCCATGAACTTCGTCCACTACATTCCCCAATGGCCGCCACATTGTTTCATCGGTTAGCATCAATACCCCATAGCGCAATGAAAGCGGATGGGATGTGGATAAAAACTCAGCCGATGGAGTGAGCATAAATCTCTGCCCGTCAATTTCTTTAAAGATATCTCTGGTCGCCAGTAGTCGCAGGATGCGATACAAATTCAGCGATTCAACATCAAGTTCCTTACTCAATTGCTGTGCTGTTTTTGGCCCATCAATAAGATGGTCTGCCACCCCCAAAATAGCGGCAGCGCGAAGTGCCGCTTGGTAGGTGAAACCCATTGTTTGGTCTAATAAATATAATGCCGCTTTCTCACTTTCAGGCGTAAATGTCTTATTAGTTGTCATGCTTATAATACCTCTAATGTAATATTAAATAAGAGTTATAACCGCAACATCCAGACAAAACGTTAAGTCTCATTGAGGCAGAACCTTTGCCCGCATATATAATGACCGCTAAATACAAGCACGCCACTAACTAATGTTAAATACATTTAATGTTATTTGTTGTTTTTTATTTACGCGTGGCCGCTGCTGTTTACGCTATAGCTTAATATCCCTTGTCACTTTCATTACCAGCTTGATTTACCTAAATAATCATCTACATAGATACTTTACTCAATATAATCAATACTAAAGACATTGATAACATTATTGATATAGTCACTATTAACATGAAAATAACAGATAGCAAGACATTATTAATATGAAATAATAACCAAATTAAACATAAGACATAGGTATATAATTTCATCCATTTATTATATTAAAAGTGAAAAATTAACAATTCTAATAAATATAATATGTTGCTCAATAATATGGGTTCACCATTTAGTGAGAATAATTTAATACGTTAAATAAACTGATCAATGATTAATGAAGTGGTTCGATGAGAATCTCATTATGTGGATCTGTGCGTAGACCACTTAATCCGGAAAATAATCTGTCACTTTTGACAATAGATTGCTCAATCAGGCATACCTGTTTTGAGGATTGGAGTTTTAGCACCATGGGGCGTCATACAGAAACAGCACACGGGAATATTCCCCTGAACAAACACAGTGACAGCCGTTTAGCTAAAGGTTGGGTCAATGGGTTTATTGGGATGTTTATCTTCAGTGGTTCCTTACCCGCAACACGAGTAGCTGTATTAGAGTTTCCTCCATTGTTCCTGACGGGAATGAGAGCAGTATTGGCGGCGTTGCTGGCACTGAGTGTGTTGGTTATAACGCGGCAGAAACGACCACAGCAGCAAGATATTTTGCCGTTAATTCTTGTGGCATCTGGCGTCGTCATTGGCTTCCCACTGCTAACAGCACTGGCACTGCAACACACCACATCGGCACATTCTCTGGTTTACATCGGCCTACTGCCACTGGCAACGGCATGTTTTGGTGTCCTGCGTGGCAAAGAGCGCCCGAGAGCCGCTTTTTGGGTGTTCTCTGTATTGGGGAGTCTGCTCGTGGTTTTTTTTGCCGTAAGCCATAGCTCGGGAAGCTCAATTACCGGTGATGTACTGATGGTCGTCGCAGTGCTGCTTTGCGGCCTGGGTTATGCTGAGGGCGCGGTGCTTTCCCGCAAACTGGGGGGCTGGCAGGTTATCTCTTGGGCGTTGGTCATCTCTTTGCCTCTAACCGCGGGCGTAACATCGCTGACAGCGCCAGAGACTATGCCAACAGTGAGTACTGCTGCATGGGTAGCGCTGGCTTACGTCTCCTTGTTTAGCATGTGGATTGGGTTCATTTTCTGGTATCGAGGTCTGGCGCAGGGGGGGATTTCCGCCGTCGGGCAGTTGCAGCTATTACAACCGTTTTTTGGACTGGCGCTCGCCAGCCTGGTGCTCCATGAGACGGTGCAACTGTCCATGATTGTGGTCATGGCTGGCGTATTGGTGTGTGTATTTGGTGCCAAGAAATTTTCCAGATAAAGCTAAAACGATGGTGCCGCTGGTGCACCATCGTTCTCTCTTATTGTCGTGGAATCAGCGAGATAATAATTTCATTCAGCTTAATGATTGCCCGGACAATATCTTCGTTACTGTATCCCCCCAACCCAAGCAGCAGCCCGGAGCGACGAATATTGGTGCCATACATAGGGGAAATCGCGCGTACCGATATGCCTGTCGCCGTACATTTTTGTACTACTTTACTATCATCCAACCCCTGTTTTAGCCACAAAACCATGTGCATTCCCTGGTCGCAAGGTTGAAGTTCGGCGAGTTCCACGTTGATATGTGTTTTGACGGCCTCAATCAGCGCTCGGTGCTTTTCTGCATAAACACTGCGCATCTTCCTGATATGACGATCGAGATATCCCTCAGCCATAAAACTGGCCAGCACATACTGATCAGCACTCGGAGGATGGCGGTCCATCAACACCCTTGCCCCACAGAAAGCATCAACCAGCGCTTCAGGAACAATGACATAGCCCAGTCTTAAAGAAGGGAAAAGCACTTTACTGAAAGTCCCAAGATAAATGACTCTGGCAGGATCCAGCCCTTGAAGAGCAGCGAACGGATGCCCTGAATAGCGCATTTCGCTGTCATAATCATCCTCAACAATCCAGGCTTTATTCTCTTTTGCCCATGCCAACAGTGCCGTCCTCTGTGCCATGCTCATCGGCATCCCCAGCGGGTATTGATGAGATGGCGTGACAAACGCGACCTTGGCAGTCGGCGCAATATCTCTACCCGCGGTGACGTCAATCCCCGCTGCACCAACAGGAATTCTCGCCATCGTTCTGTCGAGAAATGCGCTAGTGAAAATCGCCGTAATCCCAGGGTATGCTGGCTCCTCAACCCATGCGCTATCACCAGTATCAAGCAGTATTTGGGTCGCCAAATACAGACCCTGCTGAGTGCCGGAGGTAATAATAATCTGCTGAGGCGTACAGTGAACCGAGCGAGATTTGCGCACGTACTCGCATATCGCTTCACGTAGTGCCAGCGCGCCTTGTGGATCACCATAGCCTGAAGGCGCTCCTGGCCCCTTGGCTCGAACCCGATTACCCAACCGCCGCCAAATATCATCGGGTGCGGTATCCAATGCAGGAACTGAAACGGCAAAAGGTACTGGTGCCAAAGGTTTCATCTGAGCCGCTGTTCGGGCAAATGCCTGAGCCTGTGCCGATAAAGGAATGTCGTCCTCGGCATGAGAAATAACCGGTGATGGCTTCTGAATATCACTCTCAATCAATTGGGCCACGCGTGTGCCAGAACCGTATTGTGAGTCCAAAAAACCCTCGGCCTTTAATTGCTCAAATGCCTCGAGTACCGTGCCTCTGGCGACATTGAGCGCACGAGAAAGAACGCGGGTTGAGGGTAAAAGATCCCCCGCTTTCAGTTCACCTTTATGGATAGCATTACGCAGGGATCTCGCCAGTTGCAGACTCAAATTCCCGGTGGTTCGGTTCAACTCACCAATGACCGGAATATCAACCACCTTGGCTTTTCTCGACATTAATTGTGGCCCATTAATTAATCAGCAATCTGGTACTTAATAGTAAACCACTATTACCGTACTTTCGACGCTATCAGGCCGTTTTCATCCCATTTGATATGGGCATATAAAAAACAAATAGCTAAAGGAGTGGAATATGTACTCTCCGCGTCAATTCCAAGAGCATCGCCCAGAAGTTTTGCATGCGCTTATTCAGCAACATCCGCTGGGTATTCTTGTGAGTCAAAAAACCGGGATACTCGATGCCTGGCATATTCCCTTCGCGTTCCAGCCCTCAGAGGAAGGTGCGGGTTCGCTACATGCTCATATAGCGCGAGCAAATCCGCTTTGGCTGGACGTGCAGCAAAACGAAGAAGTGCTGGTGATTTTTCGTGGGGAAAATGCCTATATCTCCCCCAGTTGGTATCCCAGTAAACACGAGCATCACCAACAAGTGCCAACCTGGAACTATCAAACAGCCCATGTACGCGGAAAAATCATCATTCATGATGATAAGTTCTATCTTCATGACCAGTTGACCCAGCTGACAAAGCAACAAGAATCCATGCAGGAAAAGCCCTGGCAAATAGCAGATGCGCCAGAGCAATATATCAACGCCATGATAAAGGCGATTGTCGGGGTCGAGATAGTGATTACAGAGCTGACCGGTGTGATGAAACTTAGCCAAAATAAGAGCGACGCCGATGCTACCGGTGCAAGTGAAAATCTAATAAAAAATGGCAATGTTGCTATTGGGCAGGCGATTTTAGCGAAAAGGCTCACGCGTTAGCCATTATTCTGCGGTAAAAACAGGCTGATTGCGGCTTTGAGTCGCGCTATTCCGATCGCGGTTTACCCGTTTTCTATTCTTACCTATGGCTGGCTTTATTGTGCCAGCCCGCAAATTTCGTGCAAATTCCAAGCAGTTATATGACAGTTTCGTGAACAATCTCTAAAGTAACGATAATTAATTTGATCTATCTACGCGGGTAGATACACTAAAAACACGAAACAAGATTAACGTTATCTAATGTTTCCTCGTTCAACCCAGTTTTGCTGATTAACTCCGGTAACTGAGTAACAGACGAATAAAGACACATTAGTGCGTGAACATAATGCTTCAACACCAGGGGAACTTTTTTAATGACTTCACTAAATAGCTCGGCGGCAGACAATGCTCCATCAGAGAGCATGGCTGCGGAAGAGCGCCTGGCTACGCCCGAAGGCCGTAAAGACTTTTGGCGCGCAACCTTTTCGTGCTGGCTCGGCACGGCCATGGAATATGCAGACTTTGCACTTTATGGTTTAGCGGCTGGCATAATATTTGGTGATGTCTTCTTCCCTGAAGCAACACCTGCAATCGCGTTGTTATCCAGTTTCGCCACTTACTCTGTCGGCTTTATTGCCCGCCCTATTGGCGCGCTGCTGTTCGGTAGATTAGGTGATCGCAAAGGCCGGAAAGTGGTGATGATTACCACCATCAGCTTGATGGGGGCTTCCACTACCATGATTGGTCTGATCCCAAGTTACGCCTCTATCGGCTTGTGGGCTCCGGCCTGTTTGGCTTTCTTGCGTTTTATGCAAGGGCTGGGAGCGGGTGCCGAACTGTCTGGTGGCGCGGTGATGTTGGGAGAATATGCTCCCACCAAAAGGCGTGGTTTAGTCTCCTCCATTATCGCATTGGGGTCTAACAGCGGTACGCTGCTGGCGGCATTGGTGTGGTTGCTGGTCTTGCAGATGGACAAACAAACTCTGCTCGACTGGGGCTGGCGCATTCCATTCCTTTCCAGCATTTTAATCGCTGGTGCAGCACTGTTTATCCGTCGTCACATGCGTGAAACTCCGGTCTTTGAACGCCAAAAATTGGTGTTGGAACAACAGCGTCAACAAGCATTAGCCTTGGGCCGCGAGCATACGGCCGAAGTGGATAATCGCACTTTCTGGCAGCGCAGCAAATCGTTTTGGATAATGGTGGGCTTGCGTATTGGCGAGAACGGCCCGTCTTATCTGGCTCAAGGTTTTATGATTGGCTATGTTGCCAAAGTGCTGATGGTGGATAAATCAGTGCCCACCATGGCGGTATTTATTGCTTCCTGTCTGGGCTTCCTGATTATTCCACTGGCGGGTTATCTGTCAGACCGCTTTGGCCGCCGTATTACTTATCGTTGGTTCTGCCTGTTATTAATTATCTATGCTTTCCCGGCATTTATGCTGTTGGAAACCCGCGAGCCGATTATTGTAATGGGGACTATCATTGTAGGTATGGGTTTGGCGTCACTGGGTATCTTTGGGGTGCAAGCAGCATGGGGTGTCGAGTTATTTGGTGTGACTAATCGCTATACCAAGATGGCAGTCGCGAAAGAGTTAGGCTCCATTTTATCCGGTGGGACTGCACCATTAATCGCGGCAGCCATGTTGACACTCACTGGCCACTGGTGGCCAATTGCACTGTATTTCGCCGTAATGGCGGGGATTGGGTTCGTTACCACGTTCTTTGCGCCAGAAACTCGTGGGCGTGACCTCAATTTGCCAGAAGATGCGATTTAATAGCAGAAAACGCCATTCTCTGATGTAACTATCTGTTATTCCCAGTAAAGTGAGTTTATTGCCACCTTTACTGGGGATTTCCCCCAGATATCTCCTTTAGGGATGTTTAGCATCGAGGTAACTTTGGTCAACCCGCAGTCTCGTCGTATTACACGTTCTGATGTCGCACGCGAAGCAGGAACTTCTGTGGCGGTAGTGAGTTACGTCATTAATAACGGGCCACGGCCAGTTGCTCCCGCCACCAAACAACGCGTGCTTGATGCGATTAAAAAAACCGGCTACCGCCCCAATGAGATTGCCCGCTCATTAGCGCGCGGGACCACTCAAACCTATGGCCTGATTGTTCCCAATATTTCCAACCCTTTTATCTCGTCAATGGCCCATGCTCTGCAACGTGAAGCCTTTGCCAACGGGCAAGTATTGTTATTGGGTGATGCGGGAGATGACCGGCAGCGCGAACGAGAACTTATCAATAATTTGCTGCATCGTCAGGTTGATGGCTTGTTATATACCAGTGTTGATCGCCATCCCTATATCGAATTAATTCAGGCTACTGGCACGCCTTTTGTCATGCTCGACAGAGTCGATGATGCACAAAAAATCAGTGCTATTCGTGTGGATGAACGCGCTGCGGCGTTTCAGGCCACTCAACATCTGATTGAACATGGTCATCGTGACATCGCCATTATTTGCGGCCCGCTGGATATGCTCAATACTCAAGATAGGTTGAATGGCTGGCGCGATGCATTGCAACAAGCGGGGCTGCGGGTACGCAATGAGTGGATTTTCTCGACCACATATACCCGCCCCGGCGGTTATCAGGCCGCGCAACAAATGTTGAAAGGGCCATTGCCACAGGCACTATTCACCACCAATGAATTACAAGCATTGGGCTGTTTACGCGCTATGGCCGAGCATAATCTGACCGCACCGAGAGATCTGGCGCTTATCTGTTTTAACGGCACCATTGAGTCTGAATATAACGTGCCTTCATTAACGACCGTACGTCAGCCGTTGGATGCCATGGCAAAAACCGCCATAGAAATGCTAAAAAATTGGGACGGTAAACCGACTATTCGTGAATTCGCTTTTTCGCTGCAAATCGGTGAGTCCTGCGGTTGTTCCCATAGCCAAAGAAATTGATTTCCCATTATAAAAGTTAAAAACATGCGTTTAATTATTGATTGTGACCCAGGAAATGGCGTACCCGGCGCCAATGTCGATGATGGTTTGGCTCTCGCACTGGCCATCGCCGCCCCGGAAATAACATTAGAATTAATCACTATCGTGGCGGGAAATACCCCATGCGAAGTAGGATTTTCTGTTGCCCATGATTTAGTGAGCCGTCTGGGATTGGATATCCCCATCATTCGAGGCGCGTCGCAAGCGCTGGTGGAGCCAACTGCACTTTGGCGCGATAAACTCGATAATGGCGCAGCCAGAAATGGATTAACTGCACTTTGGCAACAAACACCGGTGCCACCTCAGGTAGCTTCCGGAGCACCGTTAGCGGCCCATGCCATCGGTGAATTAATTTGCAATAACCCCGGTGAAATAACCTTAGTGGCTATTGGCCCACTGACAAATATCGCTCATGCCATACAGCTTTACCCGCAAATGGCGTCATCGGTGGCAGAAATTGCTATCATGGGAGGCGTCTTTAATGTCGAGGGTTATCTTAAAGACACTAATTTTGGTATCGATCCCGAAGCTGCACATGTGGTGCTGACCAGCGGTGCTAACATTACACTGGCACCTTTGGATGTCACCACGCAGACCCAAATGCTGCATCAAGATTTGGATAAGATTGCGCAAATTGACTCGCTACTCAGCCGCTATCTGGTAGAAACCCTGCGCCCGTGGATAAGCTACTCGATGCAAACTCGTGGGTTGCCGGGTTGTTGGGTTCATGATGCACTGGTCGTCGCCTGGTTACTGGATAAAAGCATCGTGACCACCACCCGCGACTATATTGATGTTGCGTTGGAAGGGGCACTGACCCGCGGTATGACATTACGCTTTAGCCCGGAGAATCTGCGTTTGGATGTCGGTATTCCGGCACCACAGGGCAAACCGGCAAACATACTGCAAACTGTTGATAATAAAAAGCTCCTGGATGCCATCCATCAAGCCTTGAGCAATTTCACCTATACCCAAAATAATTCGAGTTGCAGGAAGGCGGCAACTGAGAAAATCCCCGGGAGTCTACTTACTTTAAGGTCAACGACCAGTAAGTGACTGAGGTGAGCGAAGGCAGCTAACGCACATGCAGCTTGAAGAATGACGGGAATAATCTGGAGCCACTCACCACAATCTGAGACTGACCATGCTGACACTGCTTCATCTGCTTTCATCTGTCGCCCTACTGGTGTGGGGCACACACATCGTCCGCACAGGTATTATGCGGGTTTATGGTGCTGATTTACGCCGAGTCCTGAGCGCCAGTATCCAGAAAAAACCGACGGCATTTATGGCCGGGATTGGCGTCACCGCGCTGGTGCAAAGTAGTAATGCTACGGCGTTGCTGGTGATTTCATTTGTCTCACAGGGGCTGATTTCATTGTCCCCTGCCCTGGTGATTATGTTAGGGGCCGATGTCGGCACCGCACTGATGGCGCGAGTGCTGACCTTTGATCTCTCCTGGTTGTCGCCACTGCTGATTTTGGGCGGGGTCATTGTCTTCCTCGGGCAGCGCAAAGCGCGTGTGGGCCAGATGGGGCGAGTGTGTATTGGTCTTGGGCTGATTATTCTGGCGCTGCAACTGATTGTCACCGCCGCCGGGCCGATTACACAGGCGACTGCGGTTCAGGCCATTTTCTCCTCCCTGACCGGTGATACCATTCTGGCGCTGCTGATTGGTGCGCTGTTTGCCATGATCAGTTATTCCAGTTTAGCTGCCGTTCTGCTGACCGCGACACTCGCCGCCACCGGTCTGGTGCCACTGAATATCGCGCTCTGCATTGTGATTGGTTCAAATCTGGGCAGCGGATTTCTGGCCTTAATCAGTAGCCGTGGGCAGAATGCCGTCTCCCGCCAAGTGGTGTTGGGGAGCTTGCTGTTTAAGGTTATTGGCTGCATTTTGGTGGTTCCCTGGGTCAATGTGTTAGGGCAATGGCTGTTCGGGCGAAATTTACCTGCCGCCGAAGTGGTCATTTACTTCCACGTTTTCTATAACCTTCTGCGCTGCTTGTTGATGTTGCCATTTGTTGGAGTGATGGCACGTATTTGTAGCCGGTTGGTCAGTGATGACCCCAATACCGCACAGCCCTCAGCGCCGCGTTATCTCGATATTACCGCTATAGATACTCCATCGCTGGCATTAGCCAACGCAGTGCGGGAAACCCTGCGTATGGGGGATGTGCTGGAGCAGATGTTATTTCGCTTTAAAGAAGTGTTGGAGGGCAATAAACAGCAAAAGCATGAAGTCAGCTTGTTGGAAGATGAAGTCGACATGCTGTATAGCGCGATAAAACTGTATTTAGCCCAAATTCAGCAAGATGAATTAGGCGAGATTGATTCACGGCGATGGGCAGAAATCATTGATACCGCAGTCAATCTCCAGCAAGCAGGCGATATTATTGGCCGCATGACCTCGGATGTCGCCGCCAAATCACTCAATGCGCGCAAGCCATTTTCAGCCGAAGGGTTGGAGGAATTAAATACCCTACATGCCCGGTTGGTGACGAATCTAGATTTAGGAATGTCAGTATTTTTATCGCGCGATATTAATAACGCTAAGCGCTTACGCCGCGCCAAACATCGTTTTCGCTTACTAAACCGCCGTTACTCTCATGCTCACGTCGAGCGCCTGCATCAACAAAACGTGCTAAGTATTGAGACCAGCAGCCTACATATGGGGCTATTGGGCGATATGAAGCGCTTGAACTCACTATTCTGTTCAACGGCATATCATGTATTGGAAGTGCAGGAAGAAGCATTGGATTAAATAACAAGTTGGGGGGAGTAAAAAACGCTCCCCAAAATTATCTTAGATAAATAGTATTAAGAAAATATATCCAAAACAGTTAACCAGCCCAATCGGTCAGAATCTGCTGTGTGGTTTTTACAGAAATACGATTCCCCGGAATGGCAAGTTCAGACCAGACTTCATTATGCTGTGCAATAAGTTGCTGGGCGGTGACGTGTTGTCTATCCGCAGTAGTATGGGCATCAGAGGCAATGGTCAGAGCGTATCCCTTACTGGCTGCAATTTTAACTGTGGTATCAACACAATAATCAGTGGCACAACCGCAGATAGTGAGATGAGTTGCCCCCAATTTGGCGATAACATTATCGAGTGAAGTTCGATAAAACGAATCACAAGCCGTTTTATTCACAGATATTGCGCTTTCCGGGTGATGAAGCTCCGGCAATAGCTGCCACAACTCACTCCCCTCGGTCATGTCATCTTCAATATGTTGTATGAAAATAACCTGGTCAGCATGGTCTATCAGTTGATTAATACGGGCTACCCTACCTACGCTATCAAAGCGAGGATTAGCTAAAACACCATTTTGCATATCAATGACCACAACAACCTTTTCTCGACCCACAGCCAACCTCTGCCATTTATGTGAAATATTGACCTAAATTAGAACAAAATCAGCTGGAACAACATAGGTTAAGTAAAATCAGGCTTTACCCCAAAGGCTAACTCTAGAACAAAACAAACTGGTCTCTACCGCCATTCTTTGCCTGATAGAGGGATTTATCTGCCAACTCAATAGCATGATCAAATGAGCTATCTTTGACATACAAAGCAGCACCAATAGAGATAGTAATGCTTAAAGAGTGGTTATCAGGAGTAACAAATAGGGTGTCTCGAATATGCAAAATAATTCGGTCCAAAATCTCACTAGCAATCTTTCTATCAGAAGTATGAATCAATAATAGAAACTCTTCACCACCATAACGCCCCAGAAAATCATTTCCGCGTATTATCGACCTCAGCTCCTGAGCAATATCATATAAAATTTTATCACCCG